>QHOJ01000089.1:0-4255 GCA_003218735.1 Verrucomicrobiota bacterium | reverse complement strand
CGCTGCGCCGCGCCCAGCTTCAGTTAACAACAATGTCCACCCAGGCACAGCCGTGCGAACCGGCAGCGATTCGCGCGCGGAGCTTACTTTCACGGATCGAACGTTGGCGCGGCTGGGCGCGAACAGCGTCTTCAGTTTCGGCGAAGGAAGGCAAGACTTCGATTTGGCGAGTGGCAGCATGTTGCTGTATCTGCCGAAAAGTTCCGGCGGCGCGCGAATCAACACCGCAATCGCGACATCGGCAGGTACCAGTTTCTCAGCGATGGCCGAGTATCATCCCAAATCATGGATCAAATTCATCATCCTCGAGGGCCACGCCAGCGTCTCACTCAAGCATCATCCGGGGGAAACTCGAGCGCTCCGCGCCGGGCAAATGATTATGGTGCGCGCGGGTGCGACGAAGTTGCCAGAACCGCAGGATATCGATCTTTCCGAGTTGATTAAGACGTCAATGTTGATCGCGACGTTCTCGCCACTTCCAAGTCTCAATCTCATTTTGCGCGAGGCCGAGAACCAACAGAATTTGCCACCGAGCAGTCACCTGATAGATCCGACCGGGCTCAATACTCGCGATCAAAGGGCTGCGGCGCTGCCTTCGGCGACCCCGAGGACGGTTCCCGGTCGTCCTCCTCGGCCTTGAGCGGTTGCTCCTATCCGAGAGCCCCGCGCCCCGCGACGCAATTCAAAGCGCTAGGGGATAATCAACGTCTGACCGACCTTCAACTTCGCGGGGTTAGGGATGTTTTCCTTGTTTGCGTCGAGAATCTTTTCCCAGCGGGCCGAGGATTTGTAAAATTTCCGCGAAATCGACGCGAGCGTATCACCTGATTGGACAACGTAGGTTCGGCTTCCTCCTTTTTTAGATGCATTTTTCTTCGAACGTGCGGCGCTCGTCTGCGATTTATCTAGCGCGCTTCGCCACGTCCCCGATCGCGCTTCAAGTTGCTTGCGCAGATCAAGATTTTCATTTCGTAACCGGGCTGCCTCGGCTCGAGTAACGACAGAATCGCCAGACAAAGTCGTAAGTACCGCTACTTCATCACGTTTGATGGAATTCTTCACGTCATTTGCGTGAGCGCCGTTTGGACTCAGCGCGAGACAACGCCTGAAATGGTGCAGCGCACTGACGGGATCATTCAGTTTGTCATCATAGATCAGCGCCAGCTTGTAATGTATCTCGGCGCATCGCGGGCTGTCATCGAGTGCGGCCTCATATAAGTTGATTGCCCGCTCAAAGTCTCCCTGCTCTGATTTCGAATCCGCGTCCTGCATCAGTTGGGTGTACCGCGAACTCGTCAGCCGATCGCAGCCGACGAAACCACAAGCAAAAAAGAGCGACAACCAAATACAGGCCGCAGCCGTCTTTTTTTTGAATGCCCGATTTGGAGCGAGCGTGGAAAGCCAGAACTTGTCAGCACGTGGCATCGTTGCCAATTTGCGTAATTGTGGGTCTCCGCGCATTTCAATTTTTTCTCTTGGCAATGGCAGTATCTCTCTTTCTTGGTGTGCCTCTGCCTGGGGCGCTTTCCACCGGACAACGCTACAGACTCAATTTTGTCGATCTCGACGGCAATGCGCTTTCGACCGCTGACGGGCACGTGACCGTATTAGTCCTGACCACAACCGCGGATCGGGAAAAGGCGCGCGCCGTCGGGGAGCGTGTTCCCGATTATTGTCTCGGCAATCCCAATTACAGAATGATTACAATTCTCGATTTCACCAGCAGGCATACGCAGATCGGGCGCGAGATTGCGATAATGTTGGTGCGGCATCATCTCGACGAAGAGGCGAAGCGGCTTCAGGCACGATATGACGAGAAGAAAATTGCGCGTCATGCGAGAGGGGACATCTTCACGGTGACCGATTTTGACGGGACAGTATCGTCGCAGCTCAGCGGCCAATCCCCAGCAGCGAATTTTCGCGTTTTCGTCTTTGCGCGGAATGGGGAATTACTTCAGCAGTGGGACGACGTGCCGAGCGCAGCGGAATTAGCTGCGGTTGTAAAGGAACCTTAATATTTCGGCACGCCGGGATCGATCTGGTCCGACCACGCATCGATTCCGCCCTCGAGGTTGTAAATGTTTCCAAAGCCACGCTGTTGCAGCAATCGCACTGCCTCCGCGCTACGCCTGCCGCTGTGGCAATGGAGAACGATTGGCCGGTCACGCCGTAGCTCGTCTGCCCGTTCCGCGATTTCTCCAAGTGGAATTAACCTCGCGCCATCAATCCGCGCGATCTCGTATTCGTAGGTTTCCCGCACATCGATTAACTCGAACGGCTCGCGCGCATCCATCTTCTGCTTTAATTCGTGCGCCGACATCCTCGGTATCGCCTTTTCGTCCCGCCGCGCTCCGCAGAATTGTTCGTAGTCAATCGGCGAGAAGATTGTCGGATTCTCCCCACAAACAGGACATTGAGGATCGCGTCGCACGTTAAGCTCTCGAAACTTTACCTTTAGCGCGTCAAAATAGAGGAGACGTCCGACAAGCGGATCACCGATGCCGACGATCAGTTTGATTGTCTCAATCGCTTGCAACATTCCGATAAATCCCGGTAAAACGCCGAGCACGCCTGCTTCTGCGCAGTTTGGGACTGTGTCCGGCGGCGGAGGCTCCGGAAACAAGCAACGATAACACGGCCCGCCGATGTGAGGGGCGAACACTGTGGTTTGTCCCTCAAAACGGAAGACCGAGCCGTAGACGTTTGGCTTTCGCGCAAAAACACAGACGTCATTGGACAAATATCGTGTCGGAAAGTTATCTGAGCCGTCCACGATCAAGTCGTACTGCGCGACAAGTTCGATCGCGTTTTCACTCGAGAAGCGGCACTTGTGCAGTTCAAGTTTGATCTCTGGGTTGACGTCGCGGAGCCGATCTCGCGCTGATTCCAGTTTGCTGCGACCAATATCACTTGTTCCATGGAGAATTTGCCGTTGCAGATTTGAAAGATCGACATCGTCGAAATCGACAATTCCAATCGTGCCGACACCGGCGGCAGCGAGATATAGTGCAGCAGGGGATCCGAGTCCGCCCGCGCCGATGCACAAAACGCGCGCCGCTTTTAAACATCGTTGCCCGTCCGGTGTAACTTCGGGCATCATGAGATGGCGCGAATAACGTTGCAGTTCTTCCGCGCTTAATTGCATCGCGTTGCTGCGTTTGTCATCGATGATGCTTCGCTTCATATCGTCGCCCTATTCTAGCACAAATTTTGTCGCCGGGCGGCGCGACCCAGCGGGGCCTTAGTGGAGATTCGAAACAATTCGTGAACAGGCAGTTGCTTCGATACTTCTACTCGCTCACGATCACCGGCGTGCCCTCGGGCGCGTTTTCGAAGAATGGTTGCGCCATCCCTTTAGGCACGCGGATGCAGCCGTGCGATGCGGCAAACGGCGGAACATAACCTTGGTGCATCGCGTACCCGCCATTGAAAAACATAGCGTAGGGCATTCGCGCGCCATCGAAATGTGTGCCGGGCGGCCGGCGGTCTTTGCGCGCATCGATATTCGATCTCACCACGTCCCCGTAATCATCCACGTAATCACCGAATTCGGTTGAGACGTGATCCCTATCTTTTGAGACGATGTGATAGTGGCCCGGAGGTGTGGAGAACCCAGGTTTGCCGGTGGAGACGGTCGTTTCACCAACCACATGTTTACCTTTGTAGAAGTAAGCCTTTTGCTCGCCGATATGGACAACGATCTTCGGTGGCCCGGATGCGCCTTCGTCGTTCCAATATCCCGGCGGAGTACCAGGGGGATAGCCGGCGGCGAACGGGAGTTGGGCATAGGGCGGGATTTCTTCGCAGCTCGAGCAAAGAATGATAATTGCCGCGCCACTTAAAATTTTGATTAAACGTCGAAATTTCACAGAGGGGCGGATGGTATGGTATCCTGATCAAGTCATCAAGTATAAATGTCGATCCTGAGCATCATCTTGGTCGTTCCGTGACGAATCATACGCTCGACTGGTTTGACGCTGCGTGCAGAAGCAAATAGGCTCGCCCCATCACTACTGCTACTGATCGCAAGCCTCAATCATCGGGGAGCCACACCACGCCTGCGGTGCAGCCACCGATTAATCTCAATAATTGGATCGAAGAGAACCGACATCTGTTCAAGCCACCGGTGAGTAACCGCTATCTGTATGATGGTCGCGATTTTTTTGTCATGGTGATCAAAGGCCCGAACGCCCGAAACGATTTTCATCTCGTCGATTCGGAAGAATATTTCTACCAATTGAAGGGCGACATCAAA
>QHOJ01000088.1 GCA_003218735.1 Verrucomicrobiota bacterium | reverse complement strand
AATTAAACCAAGCAGCAAAATGAAACTGCCAATCGCGAGATAAATAGTGATCTTCCACGCCGCCGCGGTCTTATTTCCACTGCCCCAGATTCCGATTAACAAAAACGTGGGGATGAGCGCCAACTCATGAAATGCATAAAAGAAAAACAAATCGATCGAAGCAAACGCGCCGATCGCGCCCCCCGAGATCAGCAGAAGACAGCCGTAGAACGCGTTTTCATACTTGTCGATCTTGCCGGTAAACCAGACTGCAGCCAGCGTGACGATCGCGGCGAGCAGCACCATGACCATGCTCAATCCGTCGAGTCCCGTCGTGAAACTCCAGTGCCACTCGGGAGATATGCTGAAGGATGTAACCTGCTGGAAATCTCCCCGCCACACGGGCAAGGAACCGAGGAGAAATAATGTGATCGCAAGCGTTAACATGGATGCGATCAGCGCCGTCTTGCGCGCGGGCAGGCCGGCTATGATCAGAATGGCCGCAACGATCGGACAAAAGATGATGAACAAAACCATTACCCAAAAAGTTTGGTAGGGACGGCTCGCCGAGCGGTCCGTTCACAGCGGAAAACTTTGCGCCCGCGAATCACGCGAATAGACGCGAATGGATCAGAGAGAGACATCGGACAAGTCGTTTCTCGTTTTTATGCGCTGGGTCTTCGCGATACGGATCCGGCGACGATAGCTGAGCGTGAGCGACGGTTTGGGGATTGCGGGAATCCGTTGGTATTCAAACTCATCCCCATGCATTCCTGATAAACTCGCTCGAGAAAGCCGCAACCTTTCTCGTTGTATACCTCGAAGCAGGCACCGATGATCGCGTAGCTCTCTGCCTTGTAAATGATTTCTGTCATAATATTCGCGTCAATTCGCGTGATTCGCGGGCTAAAATTTCAGCCTATTATTGGCGAGACAGAAGGATTGAAGCATCAGTGGAAGACGGCGAAATAGATGAGGGCAACAATCCCCAATCCGAAAAGGAACAGATAACCCTGCAGATTTCCCACCTGAATCAGTCGGAGCAGCGCGCCGGCTCCCCATGTTCCACCGCTCGCGCCGCCCACGCCGGCGGTGTCGATGATCCAGCGATCAAAAAAAGCGGAGATGCGCGCAAGACGCTCCTGTGTCGAATTAATCAGCCAGCTGTAAAATTCGTTGAAGTAAAAGAGCCGTCGTAAAATTTTGAGATCAAAGGGCTCACTCGCGCGGTTGCGGTAAATGGCGATGGCCACTCCGCTGCCAAGGATTAGCGCGATGATCGCAAGCAGCGGAACAGAAAGCGCGCTGTTCTTTTCCATTGGGAGTGCAAGGAAATTCCGGGCGAAGAACGCAAATCCGCCGAGGGTTGCCAGAAAAGCCAGCACGATTAATGGCCCGGTCATTACCATGGGCGATTCTTTGCTCTGGCGAGCGATTTCGCTGCGCGGTCTCCCGAAAAATGCGACGACAAGCAAGCGGATGACGTAAAAGGCAGTCAGAAACGCCGTCAACAATCCTAATACAAAGATCGGCGTGTTCCGTTCGTAGGCGAGCGCGAGAATTGCGTCCTTGCTGAAAAATCCGCTGAACGGCGGACAACCAATCAACGCCAGCGCGCCGGCCGCGAAAGTCAAAAATGTGACCGGAAGATTTCGCGAAAGGCCGCCCATTTTCCAAATGTCTTGCTCGTGATGAAGCATGACGATGACAGAGCCGGCAGCCAGGAATAGGAGCGCCTTAAAAAATGCGTGAGTAAAAAGGTGGAACATGGCGGCTTCGTTCGAAGCGAGACCGACCGCCATCACCATGTAGCCAAGTTGTGAAAGCGTGGAGTAAGCCAGGATGCGCTTGATGTCGTTTTGCTGCGTCGCGATCAATGCGGCCAGTACAGCGGTGATCGTCCCGACCCACGCAATGACCAGGAGCGCGGTCTGTGAAACTTGAATGATAAATCCGACCCGGACCAGCATGTAAACGCCGGCCGCGACCATTGTGGCGGCATGGATCAATGCGGAAATCGGCGTCGGACCTTCCATCGCATCCGGCAACCAAACATGCAGCGGGAACTGGGCCGATTTTCCGACTGCTCCGCAGAAGATCAAAAGTGCGGCAATCGTCAGAAACGCCGGGTGAGTTGTTAAGATCGACAAGCGCGGCGCGATCTCGGCAAAGGTGACTGAACCGGTCGATGCCCAGACCATCAGAATACCAACCATGAATCCGAAATCGCCGATACGCGTGGTGATAAATGCTTTTTTTGCTGCGTCTGCCGCGCCATCGCGTTCGAACCAATGGCCGATCAGCACATACGAGGTAAAGCCGACCAGCTCCCAAAAAATGAAGAGCATCACGAAGTTGTTCGAAAGAACGATGCCGAGCATTGCGAACATGAAGAGCGAAAGCGCCGCGAAATAACGCGACTTGCCCTCGTCGTCTCGCATGTAACCGAGCGAATAGATATGAATCAATGCGCCGATCCCTGAGACCAGGAGGAGCATTGTCTTGCTGAGATTATCCAACACGAACCCAAACGGCACTTTGAAAACGCCGCTTATCTCGATCCATGTCGATGCTGGCGCTGAGATATTTGATTGGATGAAGATCAAACTACTGCAGACAAAGCTTCCGAGAACTGCCGCGATCGAAATGAAGCTGCTCAGCGTCTTAAATCGGCGCGTAAAAAAAGTGATGGCGATTGCCGAACCAAGGGGCAGGAGCAATACATACCATGGAAGCATGCTCTTCATGTTTGATCTAAAATTTTAAGCTCATGATATCCTTCACGTCCGTGGTTTGGCGTGCTCGGTAGAGCGCGACGAGGATTGCCAGTCCAACGGCAACTTCAGCCGCCGCGACGGTAATGATGAAAAAGACGAAGACCTGTGCGTTGTAATCGGGCAGGCCGCCCGGTTGTACCCGGAATCTGGAGAACGCGACCAACGATAAATTTGACGCGTTCAGCATCAGCTCCAGCGACATGAGAATGACGATGAGATTGCGGCGCAGCATCACGCCTGCGAATCCGATCGCGAAAAGAATGCCGCTTACGATAAGATAATCGCCGAGCGTTACCATGCTATCGAGGTTCGCGTTTGCTCAACAACACCACGCCGATCGTCGCCACGAGGACGAGGACGCCGATGATTTGAAATGGCAGATTGTAACTTCCGAAAAGCAACAGTCCGACATTGCGGACATCATCGAATGTCGATCTTGCCAGCGGGGGGAAAGTTTGGTGCGCAGATTTTAGATTGTGGATGACATAAAAAATCTGGGCGAGCAGGGCGAGCGCGACGGCGATTCCGCCGGTCAAGGCGAGCCAACTGACTTGGCGTCCTTCTTCGGCGCGAAGATCAAGCAGCATGATGATAAAGAGAAACAGCACCATGACTGCGCCGGCATAAACCAAAACCTGAATGATCCCGATGAAATAGGCATCGAGAGACATGAAGAGCGCGGCAAGACCAAGAAACGAAACGACGAGACTGAGCGCGCTGGCCACGGGATTGCGATTGATGACGACGGCGACGCCGAAGACGAGCATAAGCAGCGAAAAGGTCCAAAATAAGAGCGGCGACATTATCGATTTCGGACTGCGGATTGCGGATTGCGGATTGTAGATCGAATCCCACGCTCCGGACACGCGGTCATCCTGAATGATGTGAAGGACCTATTTCTTTTCATTCCATTTCAAAACGACGCCGTGCATCACACCGCCGATCTCGAGCAGTTTCTCCTTGTGATGCACCATGTCAGCCCGCGTGAATCCGGTGATGGCGTAATCTTTGCGGAGATAGATGGCCTGCTCGGGACAGACCTCTTCGCACATGCCGCAGAAGATGCAGCGAATCATGTCGATATCGAATTGCTCGGGGTATTTCTCGACTTTGGCAAACCGGTCCGCTGACGGAATTTCGCCGGGAATAATTTTAATTGCACGCGGTGGACAGATGAATT
>QHOJ01000041.1 GCA_003218735.1 Verrucomicrobiota bacterium | reverse complement strand
TTGGACGACGAGGTCCTGAGACTCAGCTCAGGCGTGTGCGTGTAACCGACGACGCCGTGACGAATGAGGCTGGCGAGCAAGTAATCGCGTACTCAACCTCGTAATCGAAGGGGCGTTTTATCATTTGCTGGCGCGGGGTAATGCTCAGCAGACTATTTACAAGACGGATGCTGATCAGGAGCGCCTCCTTCGATTGCTGGCGGAGTCGGCCGATCGCTTCGATGTGGCGTGAGCGGGCAAAGGAAGAGTGTCTGGCCGTGTCGTTGATTGAAATAAAGAAGATACGTCAAAGATATCGACCCCTTGAGCCGGGACAAATATTCTCTTACATCCGCGTAAAAATAGGCATCGTCCATGCTCTTTTGGTGAGGCAATTGCAGGAGCGTCCTGTAAACTGGTGAACACAACCAAGAGGTCATTTCTTGCTGCGCTGCTCGCAGCAACTCCACTACTACTCCTTTCCGTATCAGCTTTTGTGCTGGAAGGACCAAGCTGGCCCTCAGGAACAACAGTTATGTGGCAGGTAAGATTGAAAGCGCCGCCTTTTCCGCTCAGCGACGGCACGCCCTCCTATGACGTTGCATTTATCGAGGCAATCAATAACTGGAATCCGCTGCTGGGAAGCATCCAGGTAAGCGGCACAATCGGACCTACAGGACAGGCCGTAGCAGGAGACAATCTCAATACAGTTAGTTTCTCAGATACGGTGTTTGGAATGTCCTTCGGCAGTTCAACACTGGCAGTAACTCAGTATTTTTTCACAGGCTCTCCCGGAAGCGAGACCTTCACAGAAGCCGACATGATATTCAATAACGCGGTTGTATTCGATTGCTACCACGGTCCTCTCCGGTTTCAACCAAACGGCCTTAGCTTAAACGACTTCAGGAGAGTAGCGACCCATGAGCTTGGCCACTCCCTGGGTTTAGATCATCCCGACACCCACGGTCAAACCGTAGTGGCAATAATGAATTCGAAAGAAAGCGATGTGGAGCTTCCTACCGCGGATGATATTGCCGGCGTCCAGACGTTATATGGAGTACCGGCCATGGGCCATCTAGAAAATATCTCTACTCGAGTTGAAGTCGGAACAGCAGCCAGTGTGGCAATTGGGGGATTCGTTGTTGCCGGCGATCCGGTAACAGTTGTAATCCGAGGAATCGGACCTTCCCTGGCCGGAGCAGGCATCCCAGGAGTTTTGCAAGATCCATTTCTGGATTTACATGATACTAGTGGCAGTATCGAAACGAACGATAACTGGCAAAGCAACCCAAGCGAGGCCGCAGCCATTTCAAATGTTAATCTCGCTCCAAAAAACCCGAGCGAGAGCGCGATTTACCGGACACTCCCAGCTGGTAGCTATACCGCAATTTTGGAAGGGGTAGGAAGCACCACTGGAGTTGGACTTGTAGAAGTGTACAAAGTCGATGCTGGGACCGGCAAGCTTGTCAATATTTCTACCAGAGGACAAGTTTTGACAGGCGACCAGGTCCTGATTGGTGGATTGGTTGCGTCGGGCGTCGAGAAAGTATGCATTAGAGCTACCGGCCCTAGTTTGAGTAATCTCGGAGTTCAGGGAGCATTGCAAGACCCCACGTTGACGTTGTATAACACCGAGGGCCAGCAAATTGACGCAGACGACAACTGGCAAGACAACCCAACTGAAGCGTCTCAAATGGTAGCGGCGCAAATCAATCCCACAGACCCGAGGGAAAGTGCAATTTTCACTTCGTTATCTCCAGGAGCTTATACCGCCGTTGTTACAGGTAAGAACGGAAGCACAGGAATTGGCCTGGTCGAGATCTTCGACGAGAATTAAGCCTTAGTCGTTGGCCTACGAGCGCCTTCAGATTTCCGTCTCCACTCTGACCTACCGTTCAGTGTTCAAACTCTGTTCGCAGCACAATTGGTTGCCTTGGGGTCAAGCTTAGATTTCTTGCCAGATGGTTTTAGGGACTGGAAGGCTGAGGAGTGGCCCGCCCACTTCGGATTGAATACGCCGGTGCGCTCTATCCGCGTCGGTAACGATCGCTCTCGCTATCATTGAGCACGCGTGCTGGGCCCGGCGCCTGCTCATTTCGCGCTCGGCCGAATCGCCGAACGCGGCACGAAACGGACAATTTTTGTTTGTGGATAATGAACGCCAAAACGACTTTTTTCCCCACCACCGCTCTGCGGCATCTTCCGCCCTACGTATTTGCCGAGCTTGACCGGCTCAAGAATGATGCGCGCGCGCAAGGGGTGAGGCTAGTCGACTTGGGCATCGGCAGTCCCGATCTGCCAATCTCGCCCGCCATCATAAACGCTCTCACAAAAGCCGCCCGCGAGAAGCAGTCACACGGCTATCCGCCCTTCCGCGGTGTTGCGTGCTACTTGGACTCGATTGGCCGCTTTATGCGATCCCGCTTCGGGGTCACGATCGATCCGCTGCACCAAGCACTCGCGCTGAGTGGCGCCAAGGAAGGGCTTGCCCAAATCGTTATGGCACTTTGTGGACCTGGTGATTTGGCGTTGATTCCCGAGATTTACTACCCCGTCTACGCACGCTCCGTTTGGCTCGTTGGCGCCGAGGTCAGCTGGGTTCCGATGCGTGCAAACAACGGATTCGTACTTGATTTGGACGCGATTCCGGAACAAGACGCGCAAGCCGCTCGCGTACTAATCATCAACTATCCAAACAACCCGACGGGTGCACGCGTCGAGCGAGAGTTCTATGATCGCGCGGTAGCTTTCGCGCGTCGGCACAATGTCCTACTTATCAGTGATGTTGCCTATAGTGAACTTTGTTATGGCGGCGAGCCTGCACCGAGTGCGCTTGAGGCGGATCCGGAGTGCGAGACAACGATCGAGTTCCACTCTTGTTCAAAAACCTTCAACATGGCGGGATTGCGGATCGGCTTCGCCGTCGGCAATACCGACGCCATCGAGGCGCTTGCGGCGTATCGAACTAACGTGGGTTATGGGACAGCGACCGCGCTACAGCACGCTGCATCGTATGCCCTGGATCATCGAACCGAGCTCGTGCCTCCTACGGTTCGGGAATATCAGTATCGCCGCGACACGATGATAGCGTCCTTCGCCCGTGCGGGATGGCAGATCTCAGCGCCTACAGCCTCGATGTATCTCTGGCTGCCGGTACCCGCTGGCTTAGACGATTGGACGTGGGTTAAGATGCTGATCCGCGATGAGGGGCTTGTCGTGACTCCCGGCATTGCGTTCGGTGACGGTGGTCGGGGTTTCTTCCGCATCTCGCTCGTCCGGGAGGCCGAAACATTGAGTCGCGCCGCTGAGGCAATTTCCCGCCGCACATTCGCGAATGCTCTGTTGTCTAACTAGGTTTCTCTCTCTCTCTCTCTCTCTCTCTCTCTCTCTCTCTCTCGCTCTCGCGCTCTCGCTCGCTCGCTCGCGCGCGCGCGTTACTTGTGATGAAAACATCGTCGCGTCCGCACTTCTTGGTATCTTGTTGGTGACGCGCGCATGCCAGCTGAAAACCCGTGTCATGCCGCCAATGAAATACTGGGAAATCGTCGCTGACAAGCTCAGTGCCTCTGACTAAAAATGGGGCTATTGTAGCGCGATGACGCGCGTTACGGCTGGCGTTGCCTGGTCTATGCTTATCGCACGAAATGGTATCGCAACTAGTCTCGGAACACGATGGCTCGATTGCCATGGACCAGTACGCGATCGGCCAAATGCCATCGAACACTCCGTGCAAGTGCGAGCCGCTCACAGTCGCGGCCGAGTCGCACGAGATCCTCAGGTGTGTGGAAGTGCTCCACGCGGATTACCTCTTGATCGATGATCGGCCCGGCATCTAGTTCGGCAGTTGCATAGTGGCAAGTTGCGCCGATGAGCTTGACGCCCCGTTCATAAGCGCGCGCGTAGGCGTTTGCACCAACGAACGAGGGCAAAAATGAGTGGTGAATGTTGATTAGCCGGCCGGAAAACTCGGCACAAATGTATTCGGGCAAAATCCGCATGTACCGAGCCAGAACGATAAGATCGGGCTTTATTTCTCGGAACAAGTCGTGCATCGACGCAAAAGCTTCTTTGTGGTTGTGCGATTCCACAGGGATGCATCTAAAATCGACGCCGTCGCGTTTTGCGGTTTCGCGGAGTTCGTCGTGATTTGACACGACAAGTACGATGTCACAGGCAAGCTCACCGGAACGCCACCGCCAAAGTAGATCGGCTAGGCAATGCCCGAGCTTGCTGACTATCACAACCACCTTCATCCGAGTCGCTACCGGGCGCAGCGCCCAAGTAGCATTAAGCTGCTTCGCTAGGGGTTCGAAGGCTTTGGGGAACTCGTTGAAAGGTAGTCTCAGCGTCTCACTTTGGATCGCCATTCGTACGAAAAACCAATTCGTGCTGGTGT
>QHOJ01000040.1 GCA_003218735.1 Verrucomicrobiota bacterium | reverse complement strand
AACGTCGGAATGTGATAAGCCGAGGCAAAATCGTACTGCCCGCTCTCGGAGTAACGCAGAATCGTTGCGATCAGCAACGCCAGCACAGGCGAGACGCCAATGGTGATGACGAGATTGGCGCGGTTGCGCAGTTTGCTGATAAAAGAGCGGCGCAACAGCGTGCGAAATTGCGTCCACTCATCATGCCAGCGAATTGGCAGGCGCATTTTCTGGACCGGAGCGACCGGAAGCGGCGCGCCAGGTTCTTTGCGCAGGGAAACTTGCTTGACGTCCTGGATCAATCGAAAAGCTTCGTATTTGTCGCGCCAGAATTCCGGCGAATAACGGCGCGCCGCGATGAGCTGCCCGCGACTGTTTTCTTCGTAAATAATGTCGCCACTGATATCGCGCAGCGGTGTCTCGAGCACGTCAAAAATGAATTCGGGTCGCGTTGTTCCGCATGATGGGCACGCGCCTAATTCGGCGCCGAACTGATGTTGGTGTTCCGCTTCGGCAAAGTAGCGAAGCATATCGGAAGGCGTGCCGAAAAAGACAAGCCGGCCGCCTTTATCGAGCAGGATCGCCTTGTGAAACATCTGAAAGAGTTTCGAGCTGGGCTGGTGAATAGTGACAATGATGATCTTGTTGTGCGCCATGCCGCGAACGATCTCAATCACGTGTTCGGAGTCTTTCGAGGAGAGGCCGGAAGTCGGTTCGTCGAAAAGATAAACGTCCGACATTCCGATCATATCGAGCCCGATGTTGAGACGTTTGCGCTCGCCCCCGCTCAATATCTTCTTCTCCACGCTGCCCACGACGGCGTCCCGGCGTTCGCCCAAACCGAGCTCGATCAGTTTTGCCTCCAGGCGCCGCGTGCGATCGCGTCGTGAGAGGTGCGGTGAACGAATCGCCGCCGCAAACTGCAGGTTTTCGCCGATCGTGAGATGTTCATCGAACGCGTCTTGCTGCGGCATGTAACTGATGTAGCGCTTGAGCGCGTCGAGGCTCAAGTAAAGCGATTGTCCGTTGAGGATGACCTCGCCGCTGGTCGGCTGAAGCTGTCCGGCCAGCACTCTCAGGAGCGTGCTTTTTCCCGAACCACTTGCGCCCATCACGCAAACCAGCTCGCCCCGAGTGACTCCGAAGGAAATTCCCTCCAACCCGATTTCGCCGTTACTGAAGCGATGAGTGACTTCATTCACCTCGAGAGAGCGAATGATATTGCGTTCTTCCTCGATGATTCGTTCCGAAAAATTGCAACGAAGAAATTGCCCGACATCGATTCGGATAGTGTCGCCATCCTTCAGCGGCGCGGTTGCCCGCACGGGGGTATCGCCCACCATAATAGGGCGATCGGCTTCGATCACCTCCAGCAGGCCGACCCGCTGATCGTAATCGCAAAAAATCTTCAATAGCACATCGCCGCTCGTCCCCGGTGAAAGCAAAATATCGCCAGCTTCCAGCCGGCTCGAATCGTTCGAAACCAAATATTCTGACTTGGAGGCTTTAAGTTGAAACCGGCCGCCCAAAGCACGAGCCCGCCGGCGCAGATCGATCAAATCCATCTCGCTGTCGTTGTGGAAAATGATCCTGTCTTCCAAAGTCGCTTCGACCTGAGTCCCGGCCTTCAGTTTTATCCCGTTCAGCTCAGCATCGACATCGCGCAATGCTTTCACCCGCACCTTCAAGCCGAAAGTAATCCGGAGCGAGCTTTCGCGCGTTCGCGAGCGCTCCAGTTCCACTTCATCCGAGTCCTTGTTTACCCGGATGAAGATCTGCGGAAGCGAAACATTCTTCTTGGCGTTGAAATATTGCGCCAACTCCTGGTAGCTGAGCACCTGATCGCCAACCAGAATCCGCTGGCCGGGGTAAATTCGGCAGAACCCGCCACGCACCAGCGGCCGGCCCCGCACCGACACGTTCTGCCCGCTGTAATTTTTCAGCAAAATGAGGTCATGATAGCGGAATGCCATCAAGCGATCAGTGCCGTCGAGGTTCTTAATAGTCACATCTCCCTTCCCATTTGTGCCGAACGAGAGCGACTCCAGGGGAGACGCGCCCCGCTGGTAGATCGACGGATCGGAGTCCTCCGACGCGTTGAGTTGGTAAACAATATCGATGGCTTGCGCGGCCATGCCGAGCTGTGACATGAACGAATAGAACGCGACGACTTGCTCCTGCTTCAATCCCGCCTGGGAGATCAGGTCGTAAAGCTGAACACCGAGCATAATCTTGCGCTCCGTGCTGAGCTGTGCGCCAAGTTTCTGCGCCATCGCCGCGAGATCCTGCCGCTCGTAAAGCGCCTGCCGGAACAACTGTCGCAGTTCCGAGTAAACCGCCTCCGGATAATCATAACGTAAAAAACCGAGACTTGAGTCGATCTCTTCCTCAAGCAGAACGCCATCTGCCTTCGTGAAACTTGCCAGCACTTGAATCAACAGAGGCAGCAGGTTTGGCCCCTCCGAGACACTGCGGGGCTTGCGCAAGGCCCGGCGCATCAGGCGACGGCCGGTCCGCCGCACGCGATAGGCAAGCGGTGTAACGCGCTGCACGGCGCGGTCGATTTTATCTGCAACCGATGAAACCAGTTCTGTCATTTCAATATTCGGAGTCTAAATTTTACCTGAAACCGACGAGCGACGCAATCTGCAGCCACGATACATAGGGAAGAGGGTGCAGTTCCTCAACCGCTTCAACAATTCAACGTTTCCAACTCTCGCGATGTCGATCTTCTCACTATTCATATTTATCACCACTACCTTTGCCCAAAACGGCCCTGCTCTTTGCATTGAAAAACCCTTCATGGTAACCTGCATTTGCGCGTAAAGCGTTTTAATTCCATGTCTCAATCCGATCGTAACTCTCCCAAGGAGAATAAATCCCGCGGGAACGAGCCCAATTTTAACTGGCGCGGCGTCATCCTCATCGTCGTCGCTTTCAGCTTCATTGCGCTCGCGATGCTCTTTTATCGCGGAGGGATGCAACCGGTCGAAGACGTCCCATATAACCGTTTCCTGGAACTGCTCGATAACAAGCAGATCGTGACCGATAAGAACTATCCCCTTCAACTCGTGGTTGAGGATGGCCGACCGACCCAAACCTTGCGCGGCGCGTACATTCGCCAGGGAGTCGGCTCAGCGCCTGCGCAGCAGGTCCCCTTTCGCACCACAGTCTATTTGAGCTTCACGAACAATCTGCAGGAAAAACTCGCAGCCGCCGGCATTCAGCCGGCCATTAAGACTGAATCTAACGTCCTGGCCCAAACCGTGGTCGGTTTTCTCCCGATCGCTCTTTTCCTCCTCGTGCTTTACTTCCTTTTCCGTCAGCAAATCCGGATGGCCGGGAAAGGCGCGCTCAATTTCGGGAAATCAAAAGCGCGGATGCTCGCCCGTGACAAAAACAAAATCACATTTCGCGATGTCGCCGGCGTAGAGGAAGCGAAGGACGAGGTGCAGGAGCTCGTCGAGTTTTTGCGCGACCCGAAAAAATTCCAGAAGCTCGGCGGCCGCATTCCCAAGGGCGTTCTCCTAGTCGGTCCCCCCGGCACCGGCAAAACTTTGTTAGCTCGCGCTATCGCAGGCGAAGCGGATGTTCCGTTTTTCTCGATCAGCGGCTCGGATTTTGTTGAGATGTTTGTCGGAGTCGGCGCCTCGCGCGTCCGTGACATGTTCGAGCAAGGCAAAAAATCCGCGCCTTGCATCATTTTCATCGATGAGATCGACGCTGTCGGGCGTCATCGCGGTCATGGCGTTGGCGGCGGCCACGACGAGCGCGAGCAAACGCTGAATGCGTTGCTCGTTGAGATGGACGGCTTCGATACGCAGGAAGGC
>QHOJ01000039.1 GCA_003218735.1 Verrucomicrobiota bacterium | reverse complement strand
AAGGATCGACAGGCCAGCGCGACAGCCCTTCTCATCGCGGCCAGCCTCGTGTTGATGAACAAAAATCCTGCATACGCCGGCGCAGTGTCGACAGTGTCTGCGGAATTATCGGCACGCGTTCTGGCAAGTTATTCTCCGGTGTCGAGATGTTTTCTGAAGCTGCTTGGCCGTTCCTGGTTTTGGCGGATTACAGATTTACTTGAACGATTGACAATTCCCGGGATCCTCCGGCACTACGCCTTGCGGAAGAAATGCATCGCTCAAGTCGCGCGCGAAGCTATTGACGAAGGAATTTCACAAATAGTGATCTTGGGTGCCGGTTTCGATGCATTGGTTGTCGACCTCCATCGAAGATTTGCCAATGCACGATTTTGGGAAATCGATCATCCGGCAACACAGCGCTGCAAGCAATCCGTTCTCAATTCAGCTGACGTCCCTGCAATTCATTTTATCGCTACCGATCTATCTTTGGCCGGTTTGAACGGAGAATCGTTGAAAGCGGCCAGCTTTGATCTCGGACAAAAAACGCTGTGGCTTGCAGAGGGACTCTTGATGTATTTCTCAGAGCGCGCGGTCCTGCGCCTGCTGGACGAAATGCGGGAGATAAGCGGGCTTGGAAGCCGCATTATTTTCACCTTCATGGAACGCGACGCAACGAGTCGCATTCGTTTTCGAAAGCAAAGACGGTTAGTTGAGTGGTGGCTGCGGCGACGCCGCGAACCGTTTCGATGGGGAATTGAAACTGAGAAGCTGGCTGAATTCATATCTCCATGGCGCGTTGTTCGCGTTTACGACGATCGTGACTTGCGGAAACTGGATCCCGCAGATGGAAAGAGGGCGCTCGCCGCCGGTGAATTGATTTGTCTGGCCGAGTTTTAGTCGGCGTTGCTAACTAGAAGCCCATGCAAACACGGCGTGAATTTTTGCGAACGGCGGCTCTCATCGCGATTGCTCCGCATCTGCTTGCAGAAACGGAAAATGAGATATGGCTCAATGACGTTCATTCACAGCTGAATCGCACGCGTGTTCGTGCGCTGCTAAAGCCGCGCACGCACGACGAACTTGTGGACGCCGTTCGATCCGGTTCACGAAAAGATTTGCCGATTTCAATCGCGGGCTGCCGCCACTCGATGGGCGGCCAGCAATTTGTGAGCGATGGAATTTGCATCGACATCAGGGACCTGGCGCATGTGCTCAACTTTGATCGCGAGCGAGGCTTAATTGAAGCTGAAGCTGGAATCCAATGGCCCGAGTTAATTCGCGCCTATCTTGATTTGCAACGCGACAGCGCTCAGCAATGGGGTATCGCGCAAAAACAAACTGGCGCCGACACGTTCACACTCGGAGGCAGCTTATCCTCAAATGTGCATGGTCGCGGTCTCGCGATGAAGCCGCTCATATCAAACATCGAAGCGTTCACATTGATCGATGCCCAGGGAGAGACAGTTCGATGTTCACGGACTGACAACTATGAACTATTTCGACTTGCCATCGGCGGCTACGGACTTTTTGGACTAATCAGCGCGGTTACTCTCCGGCTCGTGCCACGGCAAAAACTACGGCGTGTCGTCACGATTGTTGAGGCAACAGACCTTGCAAGGAGCTTTGAACAACGCATTGCGCAAAATTTTCTTTACGGTGATTTCCAATTTTCCGTGGATGAAAAGTCGCCGGGCTTTCTCCAGCACGGGGTATTCTCTTGTTATAAACCGATCGACGACCGTGAGCCTATCGTTGCCGAAAAAAAATTTCGTGACGACGACTGGCTCGATCTTTTGCGTCTCGCCTATACCGACCGAGCAAAAGCTTTCAAGCGATACAGCGATTACTACTTGTCGACCAACGGTCAGACCTATTGGTCCGACACAAATCAACTCAGCGCCTATTTGCCAAATTATGCGCAGAAACTTCGCGAGGAAATCGGGGGCGATGAATCGAGTCTCATTATCACCGAAATCTATGTGCCACGCGCCAGCCTGATCGATTTTCTTGTCCAAGCAGCAGAACTCCTGCGCTCAAATCGCACGATCGTCATTTATGGCACTGTTCGATTGATTGAGAAAGATGATGAAAGCTTTTTAGCTTGGGCGAAAGAGTCTTACGCGTGCGTGATTTTTAATTTGCTTACGCCACATACGTCCGTGGGTATCGAAGCATCTGCTCGCTCTTTTCGCAGTTTGATTGACCTGGCCATAGCCCGCCGTGGAAGTTACTACCTTACTTACCATAAATTCGCGAAACCCGAGCAGGTGATGACGTGTTACCCGCAATTCAAAGAGTTTCTCGGGTTAAAGAAGAAGTTTGATCCCTCCGAACGCTTTCAGAGCGATTGGTATCGTCACTATCGGCGGGTCTTCGGAAGCTGACGGCATGGCAAGCGTAATCGTTGTTGGTGCGGGAATTAACGGCGTTACTGCGGCGATCGAATTAAAGAAGCGCGGCCACAAAGTGATTCTGGCCGATCCGGGACCGCTGCCGCATCCCCTCGCCGCGTCCACGGACATCAGTAAAGCGGTTCGAACCGCCTACGGTGCAGACGAAGAATATGCCGCGCTTGCGGAACGCTCCATTCCACTCTGGCGTGAGTGGAACCGACAATTCGACACTGAATTATTCCACGAGATCGGATTCTTATTTTTGCGGCAGCACCAAATGCAACCAGGCGATTTTGAATTCGAGAGCTTAAGAGTGCTGGAGCAAGAAGGCCGCAAAGTTGAGCGCATCGATTCAGCGACGTTGCGCGAACGCTTTCCGGCATGGAAGGCAGAACATTATCGCGACGGCTTTTTCGAGCGACAGGCTGGCTACGTTAAGAGCGGACGCGTGGTCGCGCTGCTTATCGAGCGAGCAAAATCGCTCGGCGTCGAATTGCGCGAAGGCAACCAATTCACCGGTTTGGATGAAGGCGATGGGCGTGTGAAGGGTGTTCTCCTCGATAATGGACAGCGAATTTCGGGCGACCTGGTCGTGATGGCAGTTGGCGCATGGACGCCGTACGTTCTGCCCTTCACGCGGAAATTTTTCCGCGCAACTGGGCAACCTGTTTTTCATCTCAAACCCCGGCAACCCGAGCTTTTTGCATCTGAGCGTTTTCCGGTTTTCGGGGCGGACATTTCGACAACGGGCTATTACGGCTTTCCGCTCAGTCGTGACGGCGTCGTGAAAATTGCGAATCACGGGCCGGGCCGGGAAATGTCGCCAGAATCTCCCGAGCGCGCAGTTACCCCGCAGGAAGAAAAAGATTTGCGCGAGTTTCTGTCGTGGACATTTCCCACCCTCACTGACGCGCTGATTGTCTATAAGCGGATTTGTTTGTACTGCGACACGCGCGACGGACATTTTTGGATTGCCCCGGATCCGGAACGCCCGGGATTAGTTGTCGCAACTGGCGATAGCGGACATGGATTTAAATTCGCACCGGTGCTGGGCGAGATCGTTGCAGACGCTGTCGAAGGCAAATCCAATCCGCTGCTGGAAAAATTTCGCTGGCGCCCGGAGATACGCCCGGGAGAAGCCAAAGAAGCTGCGCGTTTTACTCCAGACCTGTAGAGGCGGCCTGTCCTCAGCCGCCAGTTGAATAATGCCGCCACAACCTCTGTGGGTGCAGCACGCGCTTCCATAGCTCCAATCTACCCTTTGTGCGCGGCTTCTTTTTTTCTCTGACGCTTGAGCAATGTGATTTGTTTGATCCGCGCGGAATCAGATGGGCTCCAGGTCGCCACGTCAGGATCGTCTTTGAACGCGTTATGGACGAGGCGCCGCTCATACGAATTCATCGGCTCGAGTTGAAGCGAGCGACCAGTGATGCGGACGCGATCGGCCAATTCTCGCACGCGTTGCACGATGCGATCTTCGCGCATTGAGCGGTAATGTTCGCAATCGACGATCACTTTTT
>QHOJ01000038.1 GCA_003218735.1 Verrucomicrobiota bacterium | reverse complement strand
GGCTGGTTCGGGTTCCGTCCGACGCGCGGTTTTGTCAGCCGCGGCTGAAAAACACCAAAGTTGCGCAGTTCAACGGCTATGTTGTTGGCCAAACTGTCGGTGATTTTATCAAGCGTCCGCTGGACGACATCGAAAACTTCGTGTTGGACCATTCCGGTTTGATTGCTAATGGCGACGACAATGTCGCGTTTGGTTAGCTTTGCCATAATATCTATTTAGTAATCGCTCCACACAAGGGCAGTGGTGGCTAATTAACCACAAAAAAACGAAATTTGTTGCCGGCCTAACGTCCTCTACAGGAAGCTCAAACACCAGACCGGGTCTCGTCAGGTCTCGTATTGCGTGTTCTTTCGCCAATTTTCGCGCGATGGTGGCACCGCATAGTGATTTGGCGCAATCTCGTACGCAGTCCGGAAGTGCACTTTCGCCACCTCACGCAGCGCTTGCGGCCCGCTCGTGTCCACCAGCTTTTTTGCTGTCTCTTTTACGTTCTCCGAGACGCCGCGCCCCAAGTGCACGCCAAGGTCTTTTCCCCGGCGCTCCAGCCAGTTTATGAACCCCTCACGCGCCAGAATCGAGGCCGCTGCGACTGCAATATCCGATTCGGCTCGTGTCCGTTGCTGGATGTCGATCGTTCGACCGTGCCGCAACAGCGATTGTTCGACCACGCGTGCATCGGCAAACTGATCCGACAACGCGCGCGGGCAATCCGGCTTTTTTCCCAGTAAATTCTCGATGACCCGCGCGTGTCCCCACCCCAGCAGCTTATTCAAGTTGCCAAACTTTTCGTAAAGCTGGTTATACCTTGGGGGGCCAATGAGCACCGTCTCCACCAGACCACCGGCAGCTTTTCGAATCGTTTCGCCCAGCGCACGAATGCGCGCATCCGATCCGATCCGTTTGCTATCTTGCACTCCGGCATCGACAAGTTTGCGCGCAATCCCGCGATCGACATAAACTCCTGCAATCACGAGCGGCCCGAAGAAATCACCCTTCCCGCTTTCATCCACGCCAAAGTGCGGCGCGAACATTTCGGGCGAGTGCACTTCTTCATAGCCCAGCTTCGCTTCGCCGAGGATTTTTGGTTCAAGCTCAAACTGCACGAACTCTTCCACGCCTTTGCCCTGAGCCAACACTTTCGGCCCCTTCTCGTAGACAGCGACGCTTAGTTTGTTTTTCCGCGCAAAAAAAAGCGTGTACTGCTTCGGGGAAAATTCGAAACCGAGTTCGCAAAGCAATCCGCGCAATTTGTTCGCCTGGTCTGAACTCAACAATTAACACGAGGCAAATGCCGAAGCACGAATGACGAATGATGAAGCTCCAACAATCAAAGCGGCTCTCCTTCGTCATTCGGGCTTCGTCATTCTTTCGTCATTCGTAATTCGTCATTCGAGATTTACAGTCATCTGTGGTTTTTCTCAAAAATCGCTTTCGTCGTGCCCTGTTCAATTGGTATCGCGAGAACGGGCGCGACCTCCCGTGGCGGCGAACTCGCGACCCCTATGCGGTCCTGATCTCCGAATTCATGCTCCAGCAAACCCAGGTAGCCACAGCGCTTCCTTATTATAATGAGTGGTTCCGCCGCTTTCCCGATTTCTCCGGGCTGGCGCGCGCTTCGGAAAGCGACGTCCTCCATGCCTGGCAAGGCCTGGGTTATTACGCTCGGGCTCGCAATCTTCACGCCACGGCGAAGAGGATCGTAGATCGGCATGGTGGCCGTTTCCCAAAGTCGATCGAGCGAATGCGCCAGTTGCCTGGCATCGGAAAATATACCGCCCACGCGGTCGCGAGTTTCGCATTCGACCAATCGGCCCCAATCGTCGAAGCCAACACCGCCCGTGTTTTGGCGCGCATTTTCAATGTGCAAGCTCCGATCGATAAAATCGCGGGCCGCGAATTCCTTTGGAATCGCGCCAAGCAACTCATGACCGAACACGGCACCGCGCGTTTTAACTCCGCGCTTGTCGATCTGGGCGCTCTGATTTGTCTTCCGCGCAAGCCGAGGTGCCAGATTTGTCCGGTAAGAAAATTTTGCCGCGCAACAAATCCGGAAATCCTTCCGGTGAGGAAAACGCGTCCGCGCACAAAACAGCTAACTGAAAACCACGCCTTTGTTGTCAGGCGAAGCAAAATCCTTCTCGAGCGCTCCAGCGGTCGCTGGCGCCGCATGTGGATATTGCCGCCGCTCAAAACAAGAACCTGTCCTAAGCGCCAGTCGAATGGATCGACAATTAACGGTCCGATTTATAGGTCGATCTTTCCTTTCACGCATCATCAGGTGGTGCTGAATGTTTATCGGCGCCGCCCACGTAAAACCCACAAGTTACAACGCTGGATTAAGATCGCTTCACTCGGCTCGATCCCGGTTCCATCACCGCACCGGCGCGCGATTACGTATCTTTTACCTCAGCACGAGCAGGACAATTACCCCGGCGATCGTAGTGAGAATCATGATCGGAATGCCGAAGCGCGCGTAATCCCAAAAACCAACTTCTAGATGCTCGCGCAGAGATTCCACCACGATCATGTTTGCGACCGAACCGACGATTGTGAGGTTGCCGGCAAAAGTGGTGGCCAGCGCGAGTACTTTCCACATCAGCTCGGGATCGGTAAAGCGCGCGATCCATTTCCCGGCGACGAGAACAAACGGAACGTTCGAGAAAAGATTCGAACCGGCCACGGAGAACCATGCGAGGTTCCAGGTCTGCGTTGTCACGCTTGATCCGAAGACTGGTCCCAAATGTCGATAAATCGCATCGGGCTACCGATATCGCTCAATCCATCGACAACAACAAAGAGCGCGGCGAAAAATATAAGTAAATGCCAATCGACCAGCTTGAGCACTTCGTGCGTGTCGCGACGCGCGAACACCATCACCAGCACCGCGCCCGAGAGTGCCGTCCATGCCAGGTTCAACCCAGCGACAAAGCAGGCAAAGATCGACAAGAACACGATGCACACGATTGCAAATAAACCGCGATCGAGTTTCGGCACGACACGAGCTTCTCGTTCGATGACTGCTGATCGCAAAGCGCACCGGAAACCGAAACGCAAAATTATGAAATTGATCGCTAGTCCAATGATCGCCGCCGGCGCCAGCGTTCGCGAAAATTGCGAAAAGGGAATATGCGAGAAATGACCAATGATCATGTTTTGCGGATTGCCAACGAGCGTGGCGACGCTGCCAATGTTGGCGCTGGTCGCGAGCGCAATGAGATACGGCAGCAGAGGCAGCTTCCCGCGTCGAATCACCGCTATAACCAGCGGCGTAAGCATCAAACAAATCGTGTCGTTGACGAGCAGCGCCGAGAGAATTCCCGATGCGAGTATTAGATAGAATAAGAGCCGCTGCGGAGTGCAGGAGAACCGCAAGACGATGTCCGCGGCAAATTCAAAAAAATGCGCGAGATAAAGGTAGGAAGAAAGAGCATCATCGCGAGCAGTAGCACAATCGTATCGTAGTTGACCGCCCGATAAGCGCGTTCAGGCGTGACAACGCCGGTTGCGACCATCAAGACTGCGCCGAGCAGCGCTGCGGCCGGGCGGTTCAACGGCAGAATTTTAAGTTGCCGGCCACTAATCAGAATGTAGGTGATCGTGAAGATCACGCTCGCGACAAGCTCGTGCTGCCACTGATTCACAGCGCGTGCATACCGGATGGCATAAGATTTTTCAACGAGCACAAATTCTTTGCGAAGCTCGGGCGGAGTGAATAGCGTCTCGAATTATGGACTACGCGTGCGGCTCTGTCTGCGGCTCCGAGGATAAGGCACGTTGAAATATGAGGAGCATGACTGGCTATGGCCGCGCCGAGATCGATCACGGCGGAACAAAATTTAGCGTCGAGCTCAATTCTGTGAATCGAAAGCAGAGCGACATCGTGATCAATTTGCCGCGCGATCTGACCGAGCTCGAGCCCCGTATCCGCCAGACGATCAATGAAAATATTTCGCGTGGTCGAACGAACGTCGTCGTTACTTTTCACAACGGCCGAAACGGGGCGCGCCATCTCGCACTTGATACGGAGCTTGCCCGCTCCTACCACGAAGCGATGGGCGCGTTACAAAAAGAATTGAACGCGCCGGGGGAAATCACAATCGGCACGATCCTTCAAGCTCCAGGCGTAATGCGTCTCCCGGAACCAGTGATCAGCGTCGAAGACGCCTGGCCCGCCATTGATCGCGCTCTGCGCGGCGCGCTTGCGGAGTTAATCAAAATGCGCGAACGCGAAGGCAAACATCTGGCCAAGGATTTGATCCACCGGCTCAAAGCGATACGCAAAAAACTCAAAGAAATCGGCGTGCTGCATCCCGACGTAGTCAAACGATACCGTGCAGCCCTCCTCGATCGCATTCAAAAGGCCGGTCTGCCGATTGCCAGTGACGACGAACGTTTGCTGAAAGAGATTTCCTTCTTCGCCGATCGTGCCGACGTTTCCGAAGAATTGACGCGCTTGGAGAGTCATCTCGCCCAGTTCGCGCATCATCTGCGCAGACACGAGCCGGTCGGTCGCACGCTTGAATTCATCACACAGGAAATTTTCCGCGAGCTCAACACGCTCGGCGCGAAAGCAAATGACGCCGCCATTTCACAACGCGTCGTGGCCTGCAAGGCGGAATTGGAGAAGATTCGCGAGCAAGTCCAAAACCTTGAGTAAACAGTTCAGCCGTTACGGAATTCTCTTTGTCATTTCTGCGCCTTCAGGCGCGGGCAAGACCACGCTGGTCGCAGCGCTTCGCCAAACTCCCGACCTTGTTTATTCCGTTTCTTGCACCACGCGAGCGCCACGTGCCGGCGAAATTGACGGGCAAGATTATCAATTCCTTTCCGACGCCGATTTTCGCGCGCGAGTAAAAGCCGCAGATTTTCTGGAATGCGCGCAGGTGCACGGAGATTTTTATGGAACGTTGCGCGAGCCGGTGCTCACAAATTTAAAGAATGGTGTGGACGTTTTGATCGATATCGACACGCAAGGCGCAACTGCCATTCGCAACTGCGACGATCCATTTATTCGCCAGGCTCTCGCTGATGTTTTCATTATCCCACCCGATCTCGAAGAATTGCGGCGGCGGCTGATGAATCGCGGAACGGAAACGGCACAACAGATCGACTCCCGTCTCGCCACTGCCGCGCGCGAGATGGAATTGTGGCGGGATTACCGCTACACTATTATCAGTCGATCAGCCGAAGAAGATTTGCAGAAGTTCCGGCACATCATGGACGCGGAGGGTTATTTGAGCCGGCGTCTTATTCGAAAGTAGTCTGACGATCTTGCATGGAAAAAAGCGCCAGACGCAGAAGTGATAAGACGAGCGTTCGAAAAGTCGTCCGCATTCGCCCCGGGACCAAATCAATCGTGCTCGGCATCACCGGATCAATCGCCGCGTACAAGTCCGCTGAGCTTGCCAGCCTGCTCGTTAAACAGGGACACGAAGTCTTCGTTGTCATGACGCACGACGCGACCGAATTTATTTCGCCGCTTACTTTGCAGACGCTTTCTAAAAATCCGGTGACGACGAGCTTCTTTGACGAAAAAGAAAATTGGCGGCCTGGCCATATCGAGCTCGCCGATCGCGCCAACCTGATTCTGATCGCACCAGCGACCGCGAATATCATCGCTGAACTCGCGCACGGGTTGGCTGGTCATCCACTCGCGGCCATCGCGCTCGCCACACGCGCCCCAATTCTGATCGCGCCAGCCATGAATGGAAAAATGTGGCAGCATCCTGCAACCATCGAGAACGTAGAAAAACTCAAAGCGCGCGGCATCGATTTTATTGGACCGGAAGAAGGACTGCT
>QHOJ01000037.1 GCA_003218735.1 Verrucomicrobiota bacterium | reverse complement strand
CATTCGCAGAGTGGTTTGTCGGTGGCAAACTCAACATTTCGGAAAATTGTCTGGATCGGCATCTCACCAGCGCGCGCCGAAATAAAGCGGCAATCATCTGGGAGGGTGAACCGGGCGACAAGCGCACCCTTACCTATCAGCAACTGCATCACGAAGTCTGCCGGTTCGCGAATGTGCTGAAACGGAACAAGATCAAGAAGGGCGACCGCGTCATCATTTATCTGCCAAATATTCCCGAGACCGCGATTGCGATGCTGGCCTGCGCACGCATCGGTGCAGTGCATTCGGTCGTCTTTGGCGGATTTAGCGCGGACAGCATTCGTGATCGCATTACCGACAGCGGCGCAATCGCGGTCGTAACTGCTGATGGCGGATATCGCCGCGGCGGAATCGTGCCATTGAAAAAAAATGTGGACGACGCGCTGCGCGGTCGCACGTCGATCAAACGCGTGATCGTTTTTCGTCGCGCGGGAAACGAAATTCACATGGAAGAAGGCCGCGACGTCTGGTGGCACCGGGAACTGGAATATGTCGATGCAAACTGTGCGCCGGCATCGCTCGACAGCGAGCATCCGCTTTACCTTCTCTACACGAGCGGTTCAACCGGGAAGCCGAAGGGGATCTTGCATACCACTGGCGGTTATCTCATCGGCGTTTACTCGACCATGAAGTACGTCTTCGACATTCGTGATGAAGACATTTTTTGGTGCACCGCCGACGTCGGCTGGGTTACCGGCCACAGCTATATCGTTTATGGTCCGCTGGCGAATGGTGCGACGACCGTTATGTACGAGGGAGCCCCAAACTGGCCCGAGCCCGATCGTTTCTGGAAAATTATTGAAGAATATCGAGTCAACATTCTCTACACCGCTCCGACAGCAATCCGCGCTTTCATTCGCTGGGGCGACGATTGGGTGGCAAAACACGATCTCTCGTCGCTCCGCTTGCTTGGCACGGTCGGCGAACCAATTAATCCGGAAGCATGGATGTGGTATCACAAAAATATAGGCGGCGGCCGATGCCCGATTGTCGATACGTGGTGGCAGACCGAGACTGGGTCGATTCTGATTACGCCTCTTCCGGGTGCAATTCCGACAAAACCGGGGAGCGCAACGCTCCCATTCTTCGGTGTCGAGCCAGCCATTGTCGATGAAAAGGGACATGAAGTCGGACCGAATGTCGGCGGTAAGTTAATCCTTCGCCGGCCCTGGCCTGCGATGCTGCGCACGATTTACGGAGACAAAGCGCGCTATCGACAGCAATACTGGAGCGAATTTAAGGGGAATTATCTCACCGGTGACGGGGCGCGCCGAGATGAAGACGGCTATTTCTGGATCATTGGCCGAATCGATGACGTCCTGAACGTCGCCGGGCACAGGCTCGGCACATCAGAAATTGAAAGCGCGCTTGTCAGTCACCCGCGAGTCGCCGAGGCGGCCGTGGTCGGAAGGCCGGATGAGTTAAAAGGCCAGGGGGTTGTCGCTTTCGTGACATTGAAAACAGGCGTTGATCCTACACGCGGACTGAAAGCGGAACTGCGCGATCACGTCGGCATACACATCGGCGGGATCGCGAAGCCGGATGAAGTTCGCTTCGCTGAAGCGCTGCCAAAGACCCGCAGCGGGAAGATCATGCGGCGGCTTCTCAAATAAATCGCAAGCGGCGCAAAGGTCACTGGCGACACAACCACGCTGGAAGATTTCAGCGTCCTGGCAAGATTGAGCGAATCGGAAGAGTGAACCAAATGCGGCGAGCATCGTTTCCTGGGAGGGAGAAAGATTTTGCGTTTGTCTGAACGCGGATTCACGTAGCATCTTTTCTGTGAGTTTTATCGGAACAGGACTTCGCGAGATGGCGTTAAAAGTAAGACGCCAACGCACACGCATCGCGCTGCGTCATGAGAAACGCCTTCTGCAAAGAAGCGAGATCAATCTCGGACGCGAAGGGACCGTGCAAGCGGCGAATTTTCCCGAACTGCGCAATGAGATTGTCGCACTTAAGAAGCTGGAGCAGGAACAAAAAGAAGTCGCGCTTCGGATCGCTCAGATTGAAGAGGGGATCAAAAAAATCGAGGCGGAGCGACAACAAAACGCAGGCGAACAAAATGCTGCCCTTGCACAATTGGAAGCGGAGAAAAAACCGCTCCTCCAGCAACGCAATCAAACAAAGAACGCGGTCGAGGTTTGCGAACGCGAACTGGCCGCCGTCGAGCGCCGAATCCAGGAGAACGATGCCGCTGATCGTGAGCTGTTAAAACAGTTGTCCGATCTGCAGGCGCTGAATCCGCCGCCAGCTGATCTCGAGGCCCAATCAACGAGCGTCAGCGCGCGTCGCGCTCGCCTCCCAGAAGAACGAGCCGAACTTGTCAGAGCCCGCCTGGGAAGCGCGGACGCCGCTCGCTTCGCAAAAGAAAAACTTATAGCCGCCGAAGCGGAACTTTCGGTCGTTGAAAAAAATATGGAGCGCGTTCGGAGCGAATTTGGAGCGCGCGACCGGACACTAGCCGACAATGTCCGGGCACAACAGGAAGCAGTTCGAGAAGCGCGCTTACATCATCAAACAGTTGAGGAGCGGAAAAATCCCGCCTACTTGAATATCGGACGTCATCTCGCTGCGCAGGGAATTGCGCCACCAAATGCGCCGCATCTGCTCACGGAGACGCAGCGCCATCGTGAGGCCGTAGATCGGCATTTACAGCACCGCGCGGAACTGGCGTCGCTCTCCAGTCAGATCGATAAACAGGAGCTGCGGAAATTCTATTTCAGCGTCATTTCTGTCCTCGTGCTCCTCGCGATCATTCTCCCGGTTGCTTTCCAATCACCGCGCAAACGCGAATGGCTGCCACAAGAGACGGATGCGATTTTGTCGATCAACACGGATCAATTTGAACGCGCCGACCTCCCGAAACGGTGGCGCAAAGATCAACCGGAAGTTTGGCCAAAAACCTGGTCGGGGTTGGTTGGCCCCGCGGCATCAACTCCGGGATTGAGTTTGCCTCATGATGCCGCGCGCATCACTCGCGCTGTTACCACAGAAGAGTCTGGTAAAACTCGCGAGTTTGTGCTGGTCGAGACGCGCCGCGATGTTTCCCGCGTCATTCGCATGATTGGCGGCGATAAGACTTTTCAAAAGCGCACCATTAGCGGTTTGCCAGTTTGGGAACGGGCACCGGGATTTGCCGTCGCGCGGGTTGGTGCCGCCACGCTCGCCGTTGGAGCGCCGAATGAGGTGGACGAATTGGTTCTCGTCCGGCTCG
>QHOJ01000036.1 GCA_003218735.1 Verrucomicrobiota bacterium | reverse complement strand
TGAGCCGACCACGGGTCTTCATTTTGATGATGTTGCGATGCTTTTGCGATTGCTTCAGCGGCTGATTGATCGCGGCCACTCCGTGGTGGTGATCGAACATAACCTCGAAGTGATTAAATGTGCGGATTGGATTGTCGATCTTGGACCTGAAGCGGGAAATGAAGGCGGCTGGGTTGTGGCGAGCGGCAAGCCCGAGCAAATCGCGAAGGTCGAAAATTCGCACACAGGAAGATTTCTGCGAAGCGTGCTATCGCGCCCTACCGAGCAGCTGCCTGTCATCCCGAGCCGCGAAGATGGCGCGGGACCTCACAAAACGTCGCGCGAGTTGAAGAGGCCATTCGCTTACGCTCAGGATGACAGCGTGGTGTTGGCGCGAGCTGCAGAGGAAGCTTCCGATTTTCGCGTGCACTCCAACGGCGCGATCACGATTCACGGCGCTCGCGAGCACAATCTGAAAAACATCGATGTAAAAATCCCGCGCGATCAAATGGTTGTGATCACGGGGTTGAGTGGCTCGGGAAAATCAACGCTCGCCTTCGACATTCTCTTCGCGGAAGGACAGCGCAGATTTTTGGACAGCATGTCGCCGTACGCGCGACAGTTTGTCGAACAACTTGAAAAACCGGATGTCGATCTTGTCGAAGGCTTGCCACCGAGCGTGGCGATTGAGCAGCGGGTGACGCGCGGTGGTGGTAAATCGACCGTCGCGACCGTGACTGAAGTCTATCATTTTCTGCGGCTCTTGTTTGCCAAAACCGGAACGCAATTTTGTCCGAATTGCGATTTGGCGGTCGAAAAACAAAGCGTAGCCGCGATCGTGAAACAGGTGGAAGCAGCGGCCAAACGCGGTCCGCTCAAGGTACTCGCGCCGCTGGTCAAAGCCCGCAAAGGTTTTCACACCGATGTCGCGCACTGGGCCGAGCGGCAGGGATTCGATACGCTTTTTGTCGATGGGAAACTTATTCCGATTTCGCATTTTCGAAAACTCGAGCGTTTCAAGGAACACACAATCGACGTTGTGGTTGGCGAATTTCGTCGTGGCACAGGCACCTTGGCTGTCGGTTCGCAGGCTGGAAGCCTGCGCCACGTGACACAGCGCGCGCTCGAACTTGGTCGGGGAACGGCTCATCTCCTCGACTCGAAGAACCGTCTCACTGTCATGAGCACGGAAATGAGCTGTCCAAATTGCGGACATGCATTCGAGGAACTCGACCCCCGTTTGTTTTCCTTCAACTCGCCACATGGCGCGTGTGAGGAATGCGGCGGATTCGGCGAGATTTGGAACCGCGATCTGCAAACGGGCGCGGAAGAGAACGGCGATTCAGTGATCGAGAAGGAACTCGCGGCCGAACGTGAGTCGGAATGGATCGATGAAAGCGAAGCGGGTGAATGTCCAGTCTGTCACGGCTCGCGCTTAAACGCGGTCGCACGCCACGTGCGCGTGCAGGGCCACGCGATCGATCAGTTCACAAGTCTTTCTGCGAGCCAAGCGCGTGCACTGATTAGTAAACTGCGATTTCGAGGCAACCAAAGCACGGTCGCGGCGGAATTGCTTCCGGAGATCCACCAGCGTCTCGTTTTCATGGAAAGCGTCGGGCTTGGCTATCTCTCGCTTGGACGTTCCGCGAAAACATTGAGCGGCGGCGAATCGCAGCGAATTCGTCTCGCTGCGCAACTTGGCTCCAATTTACGTGGCGTACTTTACGTCTTGGATGAGCCAACCATCGGCTTGCATCCGCGCGATAATTTGCGCCTCCTCGACACACTTACCGCGCTGCGCGAGAAAGGAAATTCGCTGGTGATTGTCGAGCACGACGAGGAGACGATGCGGCACGCAGACCACATTGTCGATCTTGGCCCGCGCGCCGGCGTGCATGGAGGCGAAGTCGTCGCGCAAGGAACGCTGCGCGATATCGAAGAAACGACCAATTCCGAGACAGGTCGTTGCTTAAAGCTGCCGATTTGCCATCCCATTCGAAAATTGCGGCGTTCACTGCGCAGCGTGGAAGAGTGGATCGAGGTCCAAGGCGCGTGCGCCAACAATTTAAAAGACATTGATGTTCGCTTCCCGGTTGGCCGATTGTCTGTAATCACGGGAATTTCCGGTTCTGGGAAATCGACGCTGATGCACGAGGTGCTGTTGACTGGAGTGCGCGAACAACTGAACAAAAGGCGAGCGAGTGGCGACGGCGAATTATTCAAGCTGGTGAGCGGCACAACCGAAATCGAAGCGGTATATGAAGTCGATCAGTCGCCCATCGGCAAAACGTCGCGCTCGACGCCGGGCACTTATGTCAAAGTCTTTGACGAAATCCGCAATCTTTATGCGCAACTGCCGGTCTCGCGCGTGCGGGGTTATTCGGCCAGCCGATTTTCGTTCAATGCCGAAGGGGGACGCTGCGAAACGTGCAAGGGACAGGGAGTGATCAAGCTCGAAATGAATTTTCTGCCGAGCAGTTACGTGCCTTGTGAAGATTGCGGCAGCCGGCGTTACAACCCGCAAACGCTGGAAGTCCTCTACAACGAAAAGAGCATCGGCGATGTCATGGAGATGACCGTCGAGGAAGCTGCCGAATTCTTTTCCGCCCATCCGAAGATCGGGCGTGCGCTGTCATTGCTGGTCGATACCGGTCTTGGTTATCTCAAACTTGGTCAGCCAAGCCCGACCTTGAGTGGCGGTGAAGCGCAGCGGCTCAAGCTCGTGACGCAATTAAAACGCGGGGTGAGTCGGGCCGCGAACGAGCGGATCCGGAAAATGCGCAAGCCAGGATCGACATTGTATCTGCTCGAGGAACCGACTATCGGGCTGCACATGGCAGATGTTATGCTGTTGCTCAATGTGTTGCATCGACTGGTGGACGAAGGAAACACTGTCATCGTGATCGAGCACAATCTCAGCGTTATCGCGGAAGCCGATTACATTGTCGATCTTGGCCCGGAAGCCGGCGCAGCGGGTGGAAAAGTGGTTGCGTTTGGCACGCCGGAACAGGTGGCGAAAAATCGGGTAAGTCGGACCGCGCCGTTTTTGCGAGATGTACTAAACGCATCCGCGTACACAAAAGG
>QHOJ01000035.1 GCA_003218735.1 Verrucomicrobiota bacterium | reverse complement strand
CCTTTCTCCAAGCGAACCATTTCGTGCCGGGCGCGTGTTTCCACCACTTCCACGTTCTCGGAACGCGGCCCACGCAAATGCTGGAGCGCAACGCGCGCGATCCGCGCGAGCGATGAGGGATCGTAATGCACGAGCCGCGACAGCCGCTCCGGACTCTCACCAGGCACGAGCCGTTCGATTTCGCCTTGAATCACGAGCGGCATTACATTTTTCTCTCGCAAAGCGACGCCGCGCAGAATCATCGTCGTCACCGAAATGATCGAGCATGCGAGCAACGGCCACATAAAGAGCCCGCCTTTGACGAAAAAGCTCATAATTGTCTGCACCGTTCCCGGCGCTTCGGCGATTATCCAGGCAGCGATCATTAATTCGGATAAATAATGAAGTTCATTCCCTCAACTTCCAAGCCTTCTGCCGGCAACGTGTTTGCCACGTCGTCAGGAATCGGCGGAAGGTGCGCTTCAAGCACCGATTGCAAACAAACATTGGCGAAGGATTCGTTCGACGTGTTCTCGGTGATCTTGAGATTCTTTACCCGTCCGCTCCGGTCAACATAAAATCGGAGCTGCAGAGTGCCGATATTAATTAAGTCGCGCTTCTGATCCACGTAAGCATACCAGCGCGATCCTATTGAATCCTTCAGTATTTTTTCGTAGCGCCCAAGCGGAGTGCCTAGCGCGTTCACCGAGGAAATCCCTCGATTCGTTATGTTCCCAGAGATGCGCGTTTGATCCTTTAAAGGACGATACGCAGATCGCGCCCGTGCCGGTGTAGGCATAACGGAGGGCTTAGCCAGCGGAGTGGGTCGTGCGGTTAACATTGCGAATTGCTCGGCTGCAGTCAGCGGCGCTGGCTGCGGCGTTTCCGCCGGCTTTGCCTTTTCCTGCGGCGCCGCACTCGGTTGCGGTATTGCTCCTTTCATTTCCGGCGCATATGGATGTGTTTCCAAATCGACGAAGGGTCGATCTTTCCCCTGTTGCGATGGCAACGGCGCTTCCCCGGTAGCGGGAAGTCCGCTTGCCGCAATCGAATTAGCGTTCGATTCGAACGTTTTCTCTTTCGGCTCAGCTACCTGCTTCGACTCGTCCGTCTCCATGAAGGCGGCATTCTTCGGGACAAGCGGCGTCGAGGGCAGATCGACAAGCGTCAGTTCGACCGGCTTCTCTTCGACTGGAAATGCTGGCGAGAAAGTTCCTCCCAACACAGCTAGCGAGAACGCGACTACCAGATGAATGAAAAGTGCCGCAAGCAGCGCCCATAAAACTTTTCGAGCTTCTTGCTTGCGATCGATCGTTCCATCGCCCGGCTGGGCGAACATGATCTCGGCCGTCGTCATCGATTCAGAGGGCGAACATTATCTCACTGCGGCGCCGCTGACAAATGAGCGCGCTTGACCTTACCTCTTTCGCCTGCTCATTCGAGCATCCCTTTTTTTGTCATTCCGGGCCGAGTCGCCTGCCCCGCCGCAGCCATGCCAAGCGGGGAGGAATCTCTCGGTGTTCGTGACTTCCGCGAAGATGTCCGCACGTCCCTTCCTTTGTCATTTCGATCGGAGCGTAGCGGAGTGGAGAAATCTCTTGGTGTTCCTGAGTTCCGTGAAGACTTCCGGGCGTGATGAAACAGATACTGCTGCGCATAACCGCCGTATTCCCCGAAATACGATTCGCAGAACGCGCGTAATCGTTGCGGGATTACTTTTCTTTTCCGCGGGAAGTATTTCTCCTTCAAAACCCGCTCGATCCAGACATCGATTGGAAAAGCCCGCAGACGTTCGTAGGCAAAGAGCATCACGCAATTCGCGACTTTCGCGCCGACGCCCGGAAAATCGCAAAGTTTTTCTCGAAGATCGATATCGGAAAGTGACGACCATGCTTCCAGATCGGCCGCGCCCAAAGCAACCAGCCGCGCCGTCGTCAGCAGATTCCTGGCGCGGTACCCGAGCGCGCATTCGCGCAATTCTTTCGCGGAACTTTGACCAAGCCGCTGCGGCGAAGGAAATGTATGGATCACGTGGTTGTCGATCTTGCGTCGATCGCCAAAGCGTTTCCGCAGAGCGTGTGAGATCTGCCTGATGTGGGCGACTTGTTTCATCGACGAACAAATGAATGTCGCCAGACATTCCCACTTTGGCTGGCGAATGATGCGCAAGCCGCGGCAAAAATTCCGTGCCGTGCCCATGATGGGATCGTCCGGAAACGACGCGCGAATTTCCGCGAGCGGATGATCGAGCGCGAAATAGCGTTCGATTAGCTCCTTACCTGGAGGGGCGAGCTCCTGTGAGCCCGGGGTCGCGGGAGCTCCGCCCTCGATTGCGATTCGCACAGTTTCCCCACGTTGTTCCACATACACGGCCTGATCGCCAATCGCCCCGACAAATCCATTGGCCACCTTTTCCCAGTGAAACACCTGGCCGGAGTCGAGGGTCATTGCGAGATCGAAATCGGGTGCACGAATCGTCGTCAATTTCACCAATGCAAACTAGCTCGGGAATGACGAAGCACGAATGACCACTGGCGAATGAATGACGAAGCCCGAAAAAGCGTTCGTCATTTGAGCATTAGGGATTCCTTCGTCATTCGACATTCGTTATTCGTCATTGATAAGTAAGATCGACATGGACGGACGGCTCGCGATCGATACGGGAGTTCTCGTTCTTTATTTCGTCATCATCATCTCGATCGGCCTTTACATGGGTCGCAAGGAGGAAAATCTTGCCGATTTCGCTCTCGGCGGCCGCAGAATTCCCTGGTGGGCGGTGCTCGCTTCCATTATCGCGGCCGAGACCAGTGCGGGCACGTTTTTCGGAACACCAGGCGAAGGCTTTGCGCTCCGCAACTATACATATCTGCAACTGGCTATCGGCACGATTCTCGCCCGAATTCTGGTTAGCTACATTTTCATCAAGCCGTACTACGACTACAAGGTCTACTCGATCTACGAATATCTGACCGCGCGTTTCGGCGTGCCGACGAAAAATGCGGCCTCCGCCGTGTTCATGATCACGCGATTGCTTGCCTCCGGCGCGCGCTTGTATGTCGCAGCGATCGCGCTTGCTCTCGCTTACGAGATGATTTCCGGCAGCCGCCCCGGGCAAGCCGAAACGCTTGCTATTTACGTCGGCGCCACGATTACCATTGTCATTCTCACCGCCATTTATACGACGCTCGGCGGCATCAAAGCCGTCATCTGGACGGACTTCATTCAGGCCTCGATCATGATCGGCAGCGCGCTCGTTGCGGTCGGCCTCCTTTACTCGGCGATCCCGGGCGGCTGGCATGAGATCGTTCAACGCCACGGCGGATTCGGCATTTCCGACTTTCTAAGCACGGGTCTCGATCCAGCAAAAAATGGATGGGAAAAATGGAAAGGGATGTTTGAGATCGAGTACACGATTTTTGCCGGATTGATTGGATCGACATTTATCACCATGGCGACACACGGCACCGACCAGGATATGGTGCAGCGAATGTTGACTGCGCCCGATATTCGCCGGAGCCGGCGCTCTCTCATGCTTTCCGGGCTGGCCGACATTCCGATCGTGCTCACGTTTCTGAGCATTGGTTTACTGCTCTGGACATATTACCAGGCGCATCCCGATCCAAATCTCCCCAAAACTCCGAACGAAACATTTTGCCATTTTATCTTGTATCAAATGCCGGTCGGTCTGCGTGGCCTTTTGATTGCCGGAATTTTCGCTACCGCAATGGGTTCGCTCAGCACGGCGCTGAATGCGCTGGCCACGAGCTTTACCCGCGATTGGTATGAGACCTACGTCAATCGCAACGCCACGAGTGAACAGAGCTTGCGCGCCGTTCGCTGGGCCACGGTTTGGTTCGCCATTCTCATGATCGTGGTTGCATCGACAACGTCCTACCTGGTTATCGTGCATCCCAACGTGCGCATCATTCCGATCGTCCTCGGCATTTTCGGTTACACTTACGGCTCACTCCTCGGTGTGTTTCTGTGCGGAATGTTTACCAAGCGGCGCGGTAACAACGCAGGAAATATCACCGCCATGATTGCCGGCTTCATCGTCGTCGCGATTCTGAGCGGATTGCCAAACAATATCGCAGGGCTTTTCAGAACGACTGCTTATTTGCAACCGAGCTGGCTCCCGGTCATGGAATTCCCGTGGTGGATTTGCTTCGGCACAATCGTCACGTTTTGCGTGGCCGTCTTGTTCCGGACTGAGCGCGACCATCAGCCAGGTGCGGCTTAGCGGCGATATTAAAACAGGAATTTGACCGGACAGGCATCACCGAATTACTTGAGGCGTCAACAGCAGCCTTTTCACGCA
>QHOJ01000034.1 GCA_003218735.1 Verrucomicrobiota bacterium | reverse complement strand
TCCGCGCGGCCATGACCGGTCATCTCGTCTTCAGCACGTTGCACACGAACGATGCGGTCGGCGGCATCACGCGCTTGCTCGACATGGACGTGGAGCCCTTTCTCCTCGCTTCGGTCGTGAAAGCGTTCATCGCGCAACGTCTCGTGCGCACCATCTGTCCCGATTGCGTGCAATGGGTGGACTATCCGCGCGAATATCTCGCCGAGATTGGCTTTCCTGTGCGAGAACTGGGCGCCCGGTTCCGGCGTGGCGCCGGCTGCGATCAATGCCGGCAGACCGGCTATCAAGGCCGCGCGGCCATTTACGAGATTTGCTCGGTTACCGAGCCTTTAAGAAAATTGATCATGCAGAAACGCGACGGAGGCGAACTCAAGCAATGCGCCATTTCCGAAGGCATGGAAACGTTACGGCAGGATGGCTGGCGGCGTGTCGCACAAGGCAAAACGACTGTCGAAGAAGTAGTGCGCGTCACGCAAACTGACGAAGTCATGGCCCAATCGCTGTCGCGTTCCCGCCAGGATCGGCAACGACCAGCGCGATGTCCTCCCGCAGACTGGGATGACACGCGTTATTTGATACCGCGTAATTCCCGGATCGCTTCGCCATAATCTTCCGCGTGGAAAATGGAGGTGCCTGCAACGAGAACATTAGCGCCGTTCTGGATCGACAAGCGTGCGGTGTCGGCATTGATGCCGCCATCGACTTCGATGTCGAGCTTGGCGCCAGTTTTCATTTTCCATTCGCGCGCGCGTTTCACTTTTTCCATCATCTCGGGCCGGAACGATTGACCGCCGAAACCGGGATGGACAGTCATGACGAGCAAGATGTCGATCTTGTCGAGAAACGGTTCGACCGATTCAAATGACGTCGCGGGGTTTAATGTAAGGCCGGGGCGGCAAGCAGCGTCGCGAATTGCGCGCAAAGTTTTCTCGACATCGTGTTTCGCTTCCCGCTCCACATGAACGGTAATGGAGCTGGCACCTGCTTTGATAAAGCGTGGCACGTAATGATCGGCGTGCTCGATCATGAGATGTACATCGACCGGCAGTTTCGTATTCTTTCGGACCAAATCGACAATTGCCGGCCCGAAGGAAATATTATCGACGAAATGTCCATCCATAATGTCGCAGTGAATCCAGTCGGCGCCAGCTTGTTGAACCCGTCGGATCTCGTCAGCCAATCGCGAGAAGTCGGCGGCGAGGATTGAAGGAGCAACGATGATTTTTTCCGCGTTGATGCTGGAACTTTGAATGGTCGAGGGACAACGTTCAATGTTGAAGAGTTGACGCGATTACCGTACTGGATGTTTTACTTTTGGATACTTTTAGCGCTTTGACGATTAGAGCTTGACGCCGCGGGGGTCTGTTTCATGTTACGGCGTTTCAGCCGGTCGAATCGCGCTCGCGGCGCACGGTTTGCTGCGAAGATCGACAAAGTGACGCGCTTCCACCAGACTGGACAATCTGCCAAAATTAGAAACTAATTCATGTTTAACGGACTCTTCGGCTGGTTATCCAGCGATATCGGCATCGATCTCGGCACGGCGAACACGCTTGTTTACGTAAAAGATCAGGGAATCGTGTTGCGCGAACCATCAGTGGTAGCAGTGCAAGCCGGCACGAACAAAGTGCTGGCAGTAGGTGACGAAGCGAAGCGAATGCTCGGCCGCACGCCGGCGAACATTGTTGCAGTGCGTCCACTAAAAGATGGCGTGATCGCAGACTTCGAAGTGACGGAGGCGATGCTGCGACATTTCATCACGAAAGTCCACAATCGTCGGGTCCGTGCAAGACCACGCGTCGTCATCGCAGTTCCATCCGGAATTACCGAAGTGGAAAAGCGCGCGGTGCGTGAATCGGCGACCCATGCTGGCGCGCGAGAGGTTTATTTGATCGAAGAACCGATGGCGGCGGCAATTGGAGTGGGACTTCCGGTCCAGGATCCCGCGGGCAACATGATCATCGACATTGGCGGTGGCACGACAGAAGTGGCCCTCATTTCGCTCTCGGGGATTGTTTTTAGTCGCATCGTCCGGGTGGCCGGTGATGAGCTCGATGAAGCGATCGTCCAGTATATGAAGCGCGCTTACAATCTGATGGTGGGCGAGCGTACGGCCGAGGAGATCAAAATTAAAATTGGATCGGCGTATCCGAGCGAAAAGGAAACGAGTGTGGAAGTCAAAGGGCGTGATTTGGTAGCGGGATTGCCCAAAACGCTCATGATCACTTCGCAGGAAGTCCGGGAAGCATTGCTTGAGCCGATCTCGACAATCGTCGATTCAGTCCGTATCACGCTGGAGCGCTGTCCGCCTGAGCTTTCGGCAGACTTGGTCGATCGTGGGCTCGTGCTGGCGGGCGGCGGCGCATTGCTGCGGGGGTTCGACAAGCTTTTGAGCGAGGAAACAGGTTTACCTGTCCATGTTGCGGAAGATCCGCTCAGCGCGGTTGCGGAGGGGACTGGCAAATGCCTCAATGAACTTAAATTTTTGCGTCAAGTGGCTTCGACAGGTCGCCAGTGGCGATAATATCAATGTTGGATTGAGGATTTTCGATTGCGGATTGACGGCAGCAATTAGCCGCGGCGAATTGCGCAATCCGGAATCGACATGAGTCGCACAAACATCATTGCGCTGCTGATTTTTGGCGCCATTCTTGGGTATTTTCTTAGCTTCGGCGCGGAGAGCACACGCAAGTTTAAGGCCGGAGTCTACCAGTTGCTTGCGCCGTTTTTGACCAGCGGCTCCGGACTGCAAAAGCAGATTACGTCGGTCCGCACGGGTTTGAAGTCACTCGAGCAATTAGAGCGCGAAAATGCTGCGCTACAGGTGGAGAATCGAACGCTGAGAGCGACTAACCAGGGTTTGCGCGATGTCGAGCATGAAGTCAATCGTTTGCGCCATGCGCTCAATTATCGCGAGCGCTCAGTCTTTAAATTGATAGCTGCCGAAATTGTAACGCGGGATTCGTCCACTTGGTGGCGCACCGTTACAATCAACCGCGGAAAGCGGGACGGCGTCGAAACTGATATGCCGGTAGTTACCGATGAAGGCCTGGTGGGAAAAACAACGACCGTAAGCGACAGCATCTCGGTTGTCCTTTTGGTTTCGGATGAAAACTGCAAAGTCGCCGCTTCGGTGGAAGGGAGCCGTGAACAGGGGATCGTCTCTGGCGAACGTGTGACGGCGGGATTGAATCCGCTTTTGAATCTGAATTTTCTATCGAAACAAGCCGACCTAAAGCCTGGGCCGAAAGTGTATACGTCAGGCGTGGGGGGCGTTTTTCCCTCCGGTTTGCTGGTCGGCGTCGTCAAGAGTTTTCGGGTTCGGGAATTGGATGGGCAGGCGCAGGTCACGCCGGCAGTCGATCTCTCGCATCTAGAGGATGTCTTCGTGGTAACTGGTCGAAAATGATATTCTTTTTTCTTCTGCTGGTACTTGTCCTGATCGCGCAGATTGCAGAATTTTTCATCCCGACGCTGCCCTGGCTCTACGACGCCCACATCTACATTGTGCCGGTGATCGTTTTTTATGGGGCAATGGCGTTGCCGTTTCCGCTTATGCTCGCGCTCGCCTTGTACGCCGGCCTCCTGCTCGACGCGCTTACGGTGCACGTGATTGGTGGGAAAGTTGAAATTTCAACCGGATCGTCGATACTGCTTTACGCTGTGCTGGCGGGAATCATGCATGGTCTGAGACCGCTTTTCATCCGTGGCCGCTGGGAAGTGCATTGCATTCTGAGCGGCATCTGCACATCGTCAATAATTCTTGCCCAATATTTAATGATCACGTTCCGGCGCGGCTCTCTTGTTTTTACCCGTGAAATTTGGTGGCAAATCGGCGGGCCTGGCCTGCTCGCCATGGCTATCGCACCGATCCTGTTTTGGTTCCTACAATGGCTGGGACGGATTACCGGCTACCAATATCTCCCGGAAAGGAGCCATTTCGAATGAGCCGACGCGGCATCAATTCCCGTTTGCGGATTCAATTTCTTGCACTGCTCATGCTGATTGGCATGGCTACCCTTGGTCTCAGGCTTTGGTGGATACAAGTGGCGCATGGCGCCGAATGGACTGCTCAGCTTCGCGGTAGTTCTCAAGCAACAGTCCGGATTCCATCTGTGCGCGGCGAGATCAAGGACCGTAACGGACTGACCCTTGTCCAAAACCGGGCGAGTTATGAGGTCGATTTTTATTTGCCGGAAATGGTCAAAGGCTATCGCGAACGCTTCGGCTCACCTCCCTTGACCGAATATCGAGCGATTATCAACGGAATGCCCAAAGACCAAAAAGAGCCAGACATTATAAAGATCGTCAATGGCGGCATCGTCCCGCGCCTCAACGATCTCGATCTTGCGCGCGATTACAATGCCGGCAAGCTGCAAAGACACTATCGCAACGACACCGAAGTTCCGTTTTCCTACATCAAAGACATCGATTTTCCCACGATGGCGAAATTTTCCGAGCACGATGTCGGATTGCCAGGGGTGGATATTGCGATTAAGCCGGTGCGATCCTACGTTTATGGCGCACTCGCAGCGCACCTCCTTGGTTACGTTGGCGCGCCTGACGATATCAATAAAGAAGAGGCAAGGAAGTTCACCTTCTATCAAGGGGACGTGGAAGGAAAATCGAATATCGAGAAATCGATGGATGAATATTTGCGTGGTAACCCCGGGGTGCGTTACCTGCGACGCAACGCGAAAGGAACGATCGATGGCGTCCTACGCGAAGATCCACCGAAGCAGGGTGCGAATGTCTTCCTCACGCTCGATGCCCGGATTCAGGCAATAGCCGAAGAGGCCCTGCGCGCAGTGGGTCGCGGCGGGGCGGTCGTTGTCGATCCCAACAACGGCAATGTCCTAGCCATGGTGTCGGTTCCATCATTCGATCCGAACACATTTATTCCCAGTATCAAAGCGAAAGACTGGAAGGCGTTGCAAAAAGATGCAGGCGACCCGCTCGTAAACCGTGCCGTG
>QHOJ01000033.1 GCA_003218735.1 Verrucomicrobiota bacterium | reverse complement strand
GAAGCGAGCAGCGCGACCGCGAACAGGATGCTTGCCACACCGACACCGAGAAGCGGACTGAGCAATTTGTAAGCGTCCTGAATTTCGGCTACGTCCCGATGACCGGACCAATGAAACGCGGACGCCGCGAGAACGAGAATTGCGCCGTTAATAAAGAGCGCGAACATGAGGGCAGCAGTCGAATCAATGGTGGCGAATTTGATCGCCTCGCGTTTGCCTTCGGGCGTCTGCTCGAATCTGCGCGTCTGCACAATGGACGAATGCAGGTAAAGATTGTGCGGCATCACCGTCGCGCCAAGAATGCCAATGCTGACGTAGAGCATTCCTTGATTCACGACGATGCGCGGGCCGGGGACAAATCCAAGCATGACGCCCGTAAGATTCGGCTGGGAGAAGATCAGCTCGGCAGCGAAGCAGCTGCCGATAGTCACAATCAACGTGATCACAAGCGCTTCGATATAACGGAAGCCTTTGGTTTGGAGATCAAGTACCGCGAGCACGTCCAGCGCAGTAATGATGCATCCCCATATCAGCGGAAGGCCAAAAAGAAGCTGCAAACCGATGGCGGAGCCGACCACTTCCGCCAGGTCGCATGCGGCGATAGCGATTTCGCAGAGAATCCAGAGCGACCACACGGTCAGCGTCGAATAGTGATCGCGACACGCTTGGGCGAGGTCGCGGCCAGTGGCGACGCCAAGCTTGATGCACAAATGCTGAAGCAAGATCGCCATGAAATTGGAGATCATGACGACGGTGAGCAGCGCGTAACCGAACTTCGCGCCGCCGGAGAGATCCGTCGCCCAGTTGCCTGGATCCATGTAGCCGACCGCGACGATAAAACCGGGACCGGAGAAAGCTATCAACTTCCGCCAAAACGACGCTGTCATCGGGACCACGATGCTGCGGTGGACTTCCGGCAGCGAAACATGCGGCGTTCTTCTGCGCCATCCGCGCTCAACCTCTGCTGCGATCGTCTGGTTCCGTTGGTCCATCATTTCAAAAACGGACGCTGATTCCGCTGAACGCATTGATCTCGTCGGCGGCGTGCGTGATGCCGATATTGCGTCCGCAATGACCCGCATCCACCTTTGTCGGTCCTTCGGTTTGGTCAGGCCTGTCGCTGGTTACCTCGCGCAACAACTTCTCCGGTCTCGGATCGAAAAGGTTGTAGCGACTTTTGTTTCCTCGATCATCCGCAGCATCGGTGAGCGCAACTGGCGTTATCAAGCCCAACAAAATCGAGCATCGCCACAGTGCGTTTTCTTTCACCGAAAATTAGGTTGCCCTAATTTACTTATATCGTCAAATAATTATATGATTGACTTAATTTCTTTTCTTTCCTAACGTTGTGGCGATGGCACGAAACAATCCGCGATCGGCGCTCGGGAGCTCGGCTGCCGTAGAAGATTACCTGGAGCGCATCCTAGAACTCATTAACTCCAAAGGTTATGCACGCGTTGTCGATATCGCGGCTGCCTTGAAAATCTCGCAGGCGAGCGTGACGAACATGGTGCAACGTCTCGACGCCGACGGTTTGCTGAAATACGAAAAGTATCGCGGCCTTACTCTAACTACAGTCGGCAAAACCCTAGCGTGCAAGATTGCACAACGGCATCAGCTCCTGACCGATTTTCTGAAACTTCTCGGCTTGGACGATCGCGTGATTTATCACGATGTGGAGGGGATGGAGCATCACATCAGCTCGTCCACGCTTCGCGCGATCGAGGCGCTCACCGTGCAATTGCGGCGGCGGCCAGCCTTGCGCGCTCAATTGGAAGCTGTGGTGGCTTAACCTTGGGAATGTGGCGCTTATAGAGCGCCGAAACAGCTAAGTTCGACAATTGAACCCGGCCTACAACGAATCGACAACGTGATTGGGCGACAACAGACGGTGCAGTCCTCGATCAATGCTTGTTCTGGCTGCGATGTATCGATCTGGATCGGGAAAATTTCGCCGCAATGCGGACAGGCGATTTCTGTCTCCGAGATAAGTTCCATTTGCGGTTCGTCATCTTGCCTGACTCGTCAAACAGGCTTCCAGCCTGGAGTTGTGTGCGGGGCAGGATATCCGCACGACAATACAGGCAAGATGCCTGTGCTACGCATTCTTGGATACGGACGCAGGCGCTGGGACACCGCTCAATTTCTTAAAGTGAAGTTGATTGACGCGGCGGCCGTCGGTTTGCGAAACCGTGACAAGGAAGTTGTCGATCTTGACTTGTTCGCCTTGTTTGGGCAGATGACCAAGCAGATGCGTTACGTAACCGCCGATGGTGCTTACATCCGCGCTTTCCAGTTCCAGTCCAGTGGCGTCGTTTAACTCATAAAGCCCGAGCGAGCCAGCCACTGCAAATTCGTTATCGTTGATCTTGCGAAATTCCTCCTTCTCCGCGTCGAACTCGTCCTGAATATCGCCGACCAATTCTTCGAGCACGTTCTCCAGCGTGACCATGCCGACGGTGCCGCCAAATTCGTCCACCACCATGGCAAGATGCGCGTGCTTGGTCAGAAAGAGGCTGAGAAGTTTCTCGAGTGACATCATTTCTGGGATCGGAATCAGATCGCGTTTGATGCGCATGAGATCCGGGTGCGGATCGCGCATCATTGGCACGAGCTCTTTTATGTGAACGAGGCCAAGCGTGTTATCGAGATTTTCCCGGCAGAGCGGGAAGCGTGTATGTCGCGATTCGATTGCTTTTTTGACGTTCACTTCGAAGCTGTCTTCGAGATCGAGATAAACGATTTCGCCGCGAGGCGTCATGATATCACGCGCGACACGGTCGCGTAGATCAAGTGCGTTGATAAGCAGATCGCGCCCGAGCGCGGAAACTTCCTGCGATTTTTCGCTTTGTTCGAGAATCAGCCGCAACTCCTCTTCGCTATGCGCCAGCTCCGTGCTGGAGGCGGGACGCATGCGCAAGACTCCCTGCAAAAGCAAGTTTGAAGATTTGTGCAGCAGCCAAATCACCGGCCGGAACAAGAGATAAAACACGCCGAGCGGGCGCACCAGCCGCAGAGCGACTGGCAATGGGTTAGCGATGGCGGTGTATTTCGGGCCGAGTTCGCCGAAGACAATATGCAAAAATGTGATGCCGACAAAAGCGAGCGCCACCGATACCGATGTGACAAGTCCGTGAGAGTGAATATTTACGAGCGCGAAAAACGGCTCAAGGATTTGCACCAGAAACTGTTCGCCAATCCAGCCGAGTGCGAGGCTCGCCAGAGTGATGCCAAGCTGTGTTGCGGAAAGGTAGGCATCGAGATGGCTGCGGACGTGCTTGACGAAATGCGCTCGGAGATTTCCGTCTTCTATTAATGCGTCGAGCTGGCTACCACGCACCTTGACGATGGCGAATTCGCACGCGACAAAAAAACCATTGAGTCCGACAAGCGCGGCAATGGCTGCGAGTTTGCCAAGCAATACAGCGGGGGAATCCCAGTGTTCACTGATTGCCTCAGCAACGGACGACGTAGCGAGAAACAAAAATAAAAAGTTCATTACGCGGATGCAGCCCGTACACCCGAGACCCCGTCGAGGCAGGACTTTACCAGCTTGATTTCGTTACGCCAGGGATGAGCCCTTGAGAAGCCAGCTCCCGAAACGTGAGACGCGAAATCTTGAACCGGCGAATAAATGCGCGGCGCCGACCCGTAACTTCACAGCGGTTTACGACGCGGCTCGGGCTGGCATCGCGCGGCAACTGTGCGAGACCAGCATAATCCTTTTTCGCCTTTAACTCCGCACGTAGCGCGGCGTACTTCTTCACCGTCGCGCGCTTCCGCTCGTTGCGATTAATCCAGGCAGTTTTAGCCATAAATTGAACGCGTAAGCTAATGGAGAAGCTCCGATTTGCAACCGGGTTTTCAGGCTCACGAACGATCTGATTTGTCAGACCAGGCTTGGTAGAGTGCAATTAGCCCAAAACGCCTGCACGTCTCTTTTGCTTCACTAGGGCGGCTGTTGAGCGCCCGCTGGAGCGAGTAGAGCCGCGCTTTTGTTTCAGGGATTGAGTGCGATTGAGGCTGTCCTGAAGCACTTTAACAAGATCGACAACATTGGTCGGCGTTGGCGCGGGCGCGATTTTGGCGGCAACCTGTTTATTCTTCGCTTT
>QHOJ01000032.1 GCA_003218735.1 Verrucomicrobiota bacterium | reverse complement strand
CGCGTGGTCGCGTACTCCGGGCCGGGATTTCCAAGACCGGCGACCAGGCGAATCTGTGGAGCTTTCTCTTCCACATTCGCTCAATCCGCAACCGGCGATCCGCAATCGGCAATCAAAGCTACCTCTTTTGCTCCTTTTCCTTCGGAGCTTTTTCCTTCGCAGCCGGCGCAGCAGCTTCTCCCTCTGGCTTTTTCTCGGTGATAACTTCCGGTCCCGCAGCCGCAGCCTCTGCCGCCTCAGCGACGACCGGTTCTTCTTCAACTGTTGGAGCAAGAACCGAAAATGCCGTGAGATCGGCTGGCACCTTGCTGGTGACTCCAGATGGCAGTTGAATCTGGCGCACGTGAATGGAGTCGCCGACGTTCAACTGCGAGACATCGACAGTGATCCGATCCGGCAGATCGCGCGGGAGACATTCAATTGTCAGCGCGCGCAAGCTTTGCTCGAGCAATCCGCCAAAGTTTTTGACGCCAGTCGGAATGCCAGTCGGCTCGAGCGGGACCTCAGCCTGAATCGTCTCGTCCATTGAGATGGCGTGAAAATCGATGTGAAGAATGTCGCCACTCACTGGCCAGTGTTGCACTTCCTGAACAAGCGCCGTGCGATTCGATTTTTCGCCGGCGATCTCGAGCTCAACCAGAACGTTTTCGCCTGAAGCGTGGCTCATCATTGCATTAATGTCTCGAGCAGAAACCTGCAATGGCTGCGGTTTATCCTTGCCCCCATAAATGATCGCCGGAATCGCTCCGCGTGCTTTCAGTTTGCGCACGGCAGAACGTCCCACGCTCGTGCGCGGTTCCACTTTTAGCTTAACTTGTTTTGCCATTTGTTTCGTTTTCGATGTTGAACAGCGACGAGACGGACTCATCCTTGTGAATCCGCTTTATGCCCTCCCCGAGAAGCTCGGAGACGCATAGCACCGTGGTTTTAAACCCTTCCACAGTGCGCACCGGAGTGCTGTTCGTTGTTACTAATTCCGTGATTTTCGATTTTTGCAAACGCTGGATCGCAAGATCGACAAGAACTGCGTGGGAAACCCCGGCATAAATTTTTAGCGCGCCTCTCTTCTTTAAAAGCTCAGCCGCAGACGTCAATGTGCCAGCCGTTTCGGTCAGGTCATCGACCAGGAGGACATCACGGTCCTCCACCTCGCCGATTAGATACAATGCCTCGGTTTGTGTGGCACTGCGGCGTTCCTTTGCCACGATTGCAAGATTAGCACTTAAAGCTTCGGCGTAGGCTGAAGCCATTTTCAGTCCACCCAGATCTGGAGAAACCACAACGGTTTTGCCGGTTAGCTCCTTTCGCAAATATTTAATCAAGACCGGCAGCGAATAGAGGTGATCCACTGGGATGTCGAAAAAGCCCTGCACCTGTTGCGCGTGGAGATCCATCGTCAGCACGCGATTCACCCCGGCGGCATCCAGCAGATTGGCGACGAGCTTCGCCGTGATTGGAACGCGAGGCTGATCCTTGCGGTCCTGGCGCGCGTAACCAAAAAATGGAATGACCGCTGTGATCCGATCAGCGCTGGCGCGGCGCGCCGCGTCAACCATGATCAGAAGTTCCATTAAATGTTCATTGGTCGGCGGACACGTCGGCTGAATAATGAAAACGTCGTGGCCTCGGATGTTTTCCTCGATCCTGACGTAAGTTTCGCCGTCAGGAAACGAGCTGATCGTCGCCTGACCAAGTGGAACACCGATGTATTTGCAAATGCGCTCAGCCAGCTCGCGGTTGGCGGAGCCGCTAAAGACTTTTAATTCTGGCTGGAGAGCAAACATTGAGCGGCTAAGTTAGGCGCGCAGAAACCGACTTGGCAATCTTCAAAGCTTGCCAACGGCTATTTCTTTGGCGAATAATGCTACACTCGACTTTGTAAATGACCGCCGACTCCATCCGAATGGAACGTCCCACGACGGGCTCAAAGCTTTTCGCGCACACGCGCTGGGACGCCATCCCCGCCGCGGCAAGTCTCTTTCATCTCGCCTATTTCCTGGGCCTGTTCTTCCTCTATCCGCATGCCCCGCTTTGGGTGATGCTCATCCTCGGATTTGTTTACTCTTTGATGGTCAACGCAAACATCAATGGGATCGGACACAATTTCATTCACAACCCCTTCTTTCGCTCAAATTTGCTGAATCGGCTGTTTGGAGTCACACAATCAATTGCGTGCTGTTTTTCGCAGACGATGTACGACGCTGTTCACATGCAGCATCACAAGGGGAACTCGGATCGTCAGGATGAAAATGGTGAGACGATCGATTGGTTGTCGATCTACAAGCATGGCGATCATGGGGAAGCGGAAAGTCCGTGGAGCTACGTGTTTCTGAGCTTCTTCCGCGATGATGTCGGCGCGATTCGCAAGGAATTAGGCAAACGCAACAACGGCGATCTTTTCTGGGGCAATGCGGAGCTTGCTGCGTTTGCAACGACGCTATTGGTGATGGCGACCGTTGTCCCAACGGAACCGATTCATTTCATCAACTGGCGGTTCATGCTCTTTTTCCTGCCGTTTTGGTATCTCGGCCACTGCTTTAGTTATTTGAATGGCTATTACCGGCATTACGGCGCGAATCCGGACAAGCCAGTTGCCTGGGGCGTGAGCAGCTACGGCAAAATCTATAACTGGCTCTTCTTTTACAACGGTTATCACGCAGAACACCATTTCCGGCCAAAGGTGCACTGGACGAAGATGGAAAAATTTCGAGAACAGGTCGGCGAATTGCAAAAACAGGAAGGAACGCGCGTCATTAAACACGCCCACATGCTCGCATTTCTTGATCCCGATCTGCCGAAACGCGGGAAAGGCTCGGTCACGAGCAAGAGCGCGGGTGTAGCGGCGTTTGTGTCAAACGCCGAATCGAAATAGACCGGCGCTTGACACAAGCGCCTCTACAATCATTTTCGAAAGCTCGCCCGCAGCTTTTCCTTCTTTGCTTCGCAATCCTCTCGCAACCGGCGAACCTCTGAGACAAGCTGTTTCTCGAGCGACTCTGCTTCCTCCAGATTCCCAGCGTTGCGTGCTTTACGAATTTGGTCTTTCAAGAAAAGTTCTTTCTCTGCGATCTTCGCTCGATAAACGGAGTCAATTTCTGCGATCTCTCTTTTCTGGTCTGCGCTGAGCGAAATTGATGGCGACCCTTTCTCGAGCCGTTCCATCGCAAGTTCGTAGGCTGATTTCATTTCTCTTCTTTTACTCTAGCTCCCCCTTACTGCGCCGTAGCCTTGGCGAAGGCGGGCGTTCACAAGCGAATTTACGCAAAACGGTTGCGTGTCGAGCCTCCAAAATCAATCATAAGATCGAATCAATCGTAAGATCGACGATGCATATTCAACTTCTTAGCATCGATTTCGACGGCACGCTGGTTTCGCGCGCCGGCGAACCGGCTCTCGATACGCAATGCATGGAGTTGATTCGCGAATTGCAAGACGCCGGCACGATGTGGGCAATCAATACCGGTCGCTCCGTCGATCTGCTCGAATCAGGGCTGACCGATTTCTCATTTCCAATCCGTCCCGATTTCATTCTCACCAGCGAGCGCGACGTTTTCCGTCCCGGCCAAAATAGGGACAAATGGGAAGCATTCGGCGATTGGAACGAGCGCTGCGCTCGTGATCACGCCAAACTTTTCAATTCGGCGCAGTCCGTGCTTGCCGAAGTTGTCGATTTTGTAAATCAAAAGACGAAAGCGCGTTTGCTTTATCATTCTCAAGGTCTGGAAGGTTTGGTTGCGTCCGACGATGAAGAGATGAAGCGGATTACCGAGTTCATCGAGCAGGCGCGCACGAAAGAACCGAACCTCAATTATCAGCGCAACACCGTTTATCTGCGTTTTTGTCATGCTGATTACCACAAAGGTGCGGCACTGGCGGAACTGTCGCGTTTGACCGAAGTCCCGCGCGAAAATATTTTTGCCGCGGGTGATCATCACAACGATATCTCGATGTTGGACGGTCAGGTGGCTGCGCTTCCCTCATGCCCAGCCAACGCAATTCCAAACGTCAAAGACGCGGTCCGCGCCGCTGGCGGGTATATCGCGCAAGGTGAATACGGCGCTGGTGTATATGAGGCACTGCTGCATTTTGCAGAAAAGTGAAACGTTAAAAGAAGTTAAATTGTTAAATCATCCTGACGCGCGAGCCCGCGCTTTACGGTTTTAACATTGTAACAGTTT
>QHOJ01000162.1 GCA_003218735.1 Verrucomicrobiota bacterium | reverse complement strand
ATGATGCAGGCACAGAATGCCGCCCTTTTTCTTGGGCAGATTCCGAACCCAAAAACCGGCGAGGGCGAAGTGAACCTGGAACTGGCAAAAATGTTCATCGATCAGCTGGCCATGATTCAGGAAAAAACGCGTGGCAATCTGACAAACGAGGAATCCACCGTGCTGCGCAACGCTCTTTCCAATTTGCAGATGGCGTATGTCGAAGTAGCGCGGGAAGCGCCTAAAGGGACAGCGCAACCGCAGCAACCCACACCGGCGCCCATGCCGCCACCAAAACCGGCGGAACAATCCTCCGCAGGCACGCCGGAGCCATCAGCGCCGATCAGTTCCACCGAACCCGAGGCGGAATCGAAGAAGAAATTCACCAAAAGCTACGGCCCATAGCTCGATTCCGCTTTGCCGGCATTACCCGCAATTCGCCACGGTTTTCGGATTTAATGGAATTAGGCCGACAGATTTCGCATAAACCTTGCTAGACGAAACTTTTTCGTATGATTCTCGTTAGGCGGATTACCACCGTGCCTGGAAAGCATTTATTGCCTGATATTGATTGACCACGGCTACGAGTCGTTGCTAGCATATTTGCGATAACGTCGTTGATCGTGGTTGCCTCAAACGTGGCGACCTACTTTTTCGATAACCGCGTTCTGCGTGCACACGTCCACGAAAAACTGCGGCGTGATGTCATTATTCAGCTGGAGCAGCTTGAGTCGACCTTGAAAGACGCCGAGACCGGTCAACGCGGTTTCATCATTACTGGCGACGAACGCTACCTGGAGCCATATACGGATGCGTCGCAACGTTTGTCCCGGGATGTGGAAAAGTTCAAGAGTATGCCGCGGATCGACATCTCCACCGCGGACGTGGAAAAGGTTGCGCAACTAATCGAGAAGAAATTGTCGGAGTTGCGTTCTACCATTGAACTGCGGCGCAGCAGTGGCTTCAACGCGGCTGCTTCGGTTATTATGAGTGGTGAGGGCAAGAGGATCATGGATGATCTACGGGAGGAAGTTGCACGTCTCGAAGCGAAAAAGACAGCCGCATTGGAAGCCGAGGCCAGGAATAGCGATGAAGCCCTCCGCACGCGCGGCGTCGTCTTTCTGGCCAGCGGGTTGCTGAACATCGGCGTACTTGTTTGGGCCTACCGGCGAATCGTGGAAGCGCTCAAGCAACGCGAGGTCGCGCTATTCGAGTGGCAGAAACGTGGCGTGGAGTTGCAGGCACAGAAAGATTTGCTCGGCGTAACTCTAAAATGGCCGCATCACGTTCACGAACAAAGTCGCTGAGGGAGTCACGGGATGGAATTTTGAAGAGGCGCGCGGCCGGCCGACCTCGCAAGTGTTTCAAATTTTGAATGAGGAAACACGGCAACCGGTAGAGGATCCTGTCGACAAAGTGATGAAGCATGGCGTGATTGTCGGTCTAGCCAATCACACCGTCCTGATTCGCAAGGATGGCAGTGAAATCCCAATTGATGATAGTGGCGCACCCATTCGCGACGGCAAGGGCGCAATCCACGGTGTCGTTTTGGTCTTCCGTGATTTTTCAGAACAGAAACGTGCCGCGCGCGAATTGGGCGAAGCGAAAGAAGCAGCCGAGACGGCCAACAAAGCGAAGGATCAGTTTCTGGCGATGCTTTCACACGAATTGCGCACGCCACTCACGCCAGCGCTCGCCACGCTCAATCTTTGGGAAGCGAGCGAAGAGATTCCGGAGTCGATTAAATCTGACGTGCAAATGCTGCGTCGGAGCATCGAGCTCGAAGCGCGCATCATTGACGACCTTCTCGACCTTACCCGCATCGCCCGCGGCATGCTCTCGTTTTCGCCAGAGAACACCGACGTCCACGGGCTCATCGAGTTCTTGGTCGGTCTCTCCCGCAGTGAATTTCAAAACAAAGATCTCGAGGTTTCGCTGGAGCTCGATGCCTCCCGGCACCACGTTTATACCGACGCCGGGCGACTCCAGCAGGTTCTTTGGAACATTCTGCGCAACGCCATTAAGTTTACTGAAAATGGCGGTAGCATCGCCATCAGAACGTCTAACGACGCAGGCGGCAATATTGACATCGCTGTCGCAGATACCGGGATCGGCATGACACCGGGAACAATCTCGAAACTTTTCGTTCCATTCGAACAAGCCGATCCGACACGCTACCGGCGCTACGGCGGGCTCGGACTTGGAATGGCAATCTCGAATGCGCTGGTCGATCTTCTCAAAGGAAAACTGACCGCGGAGAGCGAAGGTCTCGGAGGAGGTTCCACGTTCACAGTGAAGTTTCCGACCGTGGTTACCACTGCGACACTGGGCGAACCAGACCGCGTGCGGGTGAAAGCGCGCGGTAAAGTGAAGCTGCTTCTTGTTGAGGATCACATCGATACGGCTCGCGCATTGGTGCGGCTCTTAGAAGATCGTGGTTACAACGTTGAGAGTGTTCCAACGGTGACCGCCGCATTGCAGGTGTTCGAGCAAGAAAAATTTGATCTGCTCCTTTGTGATCTCGGATTGCCCGATGGCACCGGCTTTGATCTCATTGAGAAGATTCAAAAGACACGCACGATCCCAGCAATCGCCCTGAGCGGTTTCGGCATGCAACAAGATGTCGAGCGGGCCGAACAAGCCGGCTTTAAAACGCACCTGACCAAGCCGGTCAATCTGCAAAAACTTGAAGCCACTATCCAGCGTCTCTTAGAAGGTCGAGAATAAGGAGAGCGCGCGGATGGCAAGTTCGGTGGATCCAGGACAGCTATGGGAGGACGAAATGAAATGACCGAACTGCTTACAGAACAGTCACCGCGTTTGAAAGCAAGGATTGCCGGTCTCTTTTATTTGCTCGCTTTTGTGACGGGAGCATCCGCTCAAGCCCTCGTTGGCAGGCTCGTTGTAAAGGGCGACGCCTAACCCCTATGTAAGATGTCAAGGGTGGCGGACGAAGTGTGGTAGGTGCGTGGCTAGTTCATAAGGTTTGTTGATCGAGGTTGAGGGTTTTCTCTGGAGCGCTTCCTCTTCGTTTTTGCTCGTTGGTTTTGTTTTTCCAGCGGCTCGTGCTTCTATCCGTGCTTACGACCGCAGTCGCAGCAGCAATGTGATCAATGCGATCACGTGGAAGAGGAGCGTGGAGGTGTTCCAAGCTAAGGCATCGCTCGCGAGCTCCGGACTGTCTGCCTCCCGGAAGAGCCAACGGTCCGTTTGCGCGCGCTCATCCGAATCAGATCACGTGCGCGCGTTCGCAAAAAAACTCCCCAATGGGAACAAGCAAAATGGCAATACGAAGATCGCTACTGATTCCCTCGTAGCGGCTGAGGAAGCTGGATTGCGCTACGTGAGCGAGAATCAGCCTGGTTACACACGCAAGGCTAAGAACGACGGCTTCGAGTATCTCGATACGGAGGGCATAGCAGTCCGCGATGAGCAACGGCTTTTGCGGATCAAGCGGCTCGCCATTCCGCCGGCATGGACAGACGTTTGGATTTCCCCGTCAGCAAACGGCCACATCCAGGCGACTGGGCGCGATGCACGAAAGCGCAAACAGTACATTTATCACGAGCGTTGGCGCGAACTGCGCGATGAAAACAAATACGAACGAATTGTTTCGTTTGGGAAAACGCTGCCGAAAATTCGTCGAACTGTGAGCAAAGATCTCTCCTTGCCCGGACTGCCTCGAAACAAAGTGCTGGCGGCCATTGTACAATTGCTCGAGCTCAGCTTCATCCGCGTGGGCAACCAAGAATACGCTCGCGAAAATAAATCGTTCGGCCTCACGACCATGCAAGATCGACATGTGGATGTGGCGGGCTCGAAGCTACGTTTTCGTTTTCGAGGCAAAGGCGGGCGCGAGCATGAAGTGGACGTAACTGATCGCCGCATCGCAAGGATCGTATCCAGGTTGCAGGATTTGCCCGGTCAGGATCTGTTTCAATACGTCGATGATAACGGGGACGTTTGCGATATCACTTCACAAGATGTGAACGATTATCTACGCGAAATCACCGGCCAGGATTTTACGGCTAAAGATTTCCGGACCTGGGCTGGAACTGTTCTGGCCGCAATCGCATTAACTGCCGCCAGTGATTTCGAAACGAAGAAGCAAGCAAAAGCCAACATCAAGAACGCGATTGGCGCGGTCGCGAAAATTCTGCGCAACACGCCGGCAGTTTGCCGGAAGTGTTACATCCATCCCGCCGTGCTCGAAGCTTATCTAGACGGAAATTTAATCGAGGGTTTGAAGAGAACCGGGAAAGAGCTCGAAAAAGAAACTATCGATCTTCGCTCCGGAGAAGCGGCGATTTTAAAATTTTTGGCAACCGGCTTCCGCAAAAAAGCTGCCTGACAATCAGCAATAATCTATTCGCGAGAAAGGCTGCGCCGCGTCGGAGTGGGAGTTGGCGTTGCCTTTCTGCGTGCGGTCTTGCGGACGGTAATGGGTTGTTGCTGGCCGGCACCCGCGATTTGCGGCTGTTCTTGCGGATATTTCTTTGTGCTCGGCCAGATCAGACGCCATGGCTGCGTTTTTATTGTCTCACTGAATTCCTTGAGGTTTTGGCCCACCGGCCCGAGATCAGTAACAGTGATTTTTAATTTGTCCGACGACGCGCGAAGGTTCTCTAGAGTGACCTCGATGTTATTGTTTTCTGAAAGGCTGGTGCTGATTTTTTCGATGTTGGTAAGCGAAAGCGAGAGCGCGCTATTTGGACCGGTTAGATCGACAAGATGTGTCCCGAACGTCTTGAACTGGCCAAGCGCCAGGGTCAGCTCGGAATTTTCGTCGGTGAGGCGGTTCAAATTTTGCGCCGTCTGCTGAAGGTCTTTCATCGTGTTGGTGGCCTCGGCCGCAACCGGCTTGATGACTTCAAGCATCTTGGCTGCGGCTTCGCCCAGATCGGGAGTGCGCTCTCCAGCGAACATCTCGCCGTCTTTGGCGCGGCCGGAGCTTTCAGTGCCCTGGGTGATGTCAATAGCCATGTCGCCAAGCAATCCGAGCTGCATCAACCGCGCCTTGGCGTCACGATAAACCCTGGCACTCTTATCGACCTGAACGTCGACGCGCACTTCGAATCTCGGTTTGTTCTCGGCCGGAGTGGGGTTGGCGTTTGGTTGAGGCGGATGAATTGCCGCATCGGCTTCCTGTGCACTTTTCTCTTCTTTAGGCGAGACGGGCGAGAACAATTTCTGGACCTGTCCGATTTTTCGGCCCGCCAACATAACCGGCGCGCCTACTTTGATTCCGGCGGCGTTGTCAAAATACATTTTATAGGTCACGAGCGGCCGGAAAAGCCCGGGAGCACCGAGCAAGATGAGAATAAAGACCAAAATAGCCACCGTGCCTACCACCAGGACACCGGTCATTATTTCATTTCTTTGTAATTGCATCTTGGCTGTCTTTCAGAATGGGGCCCTCTGTGCTTCCGCTCAAAAACTGAGCGACCACTGGGTTCTTCGATTGTTTGAATTGCTCAGGTTCAGCGTCCTCAATGATTTTGCCTTGATACAGCATAGCCATTCGCGTGCCGATGCGAAAGGCGCTGCCCATTTCGTGCGTTACCGTGATCGACGTTACTTTCGATTTTTCGCTCAGGCTGATGATCAATTCGTCGATCACCGAAGCGATCACGGGATCGAGACCGGCCGAGGGCTCATCGAGGAGGACCAATTCGGGCTCCAGGACGAGCGCGCGCGCCAGGCTTACGCGTTTTCGCATGCCGCCGCTTAGCTCCGAAGGTAGCAACTCCTTTGCCTCCTGCATGCCGACGAGTTCGAGCTTTTGATCGACAATCTTGTCGATTTCTTTGCGCGATTTATCGGTGACCTCCTCCAGCGGAAGGGCGACGTTGTCCCGAACATTGCGCGAGCTGAGTAGCGCCGAGTATTGATAGACCATGCCGATGTGTTGACGGACCTGCTGTAACTTCCGGCGAC
>QHOJ01000161.1 GCA_003218735.1 Verrucomicrobiota bacterium | reverse complement strand
CGACGACCCGGGACGGAGAACGTGGCTGCGATAGCGGGGACAGCCGAGGCCGCGGACTTCACGCTCAGAGAGCAAGAAAAAGAGCAACAGCGAGAAAAATCATTGCGCGATGAGTTGTGGGCACGAATCGCTGACATTTTTCCAGAAGCGCAGCAAAACGGCGGTCTTGCGCCCCGGCTTGCGAACACGCTGAATGTGAGTTTTCCCGGGTTCGATTCAGAGACGCTGCTTATGGCGCTGGATTTAGAAGGCGTTTGCGCATCGAGCGGTTCGGCCTGCATGGTTGGATCGGTTGTGGCGTCCCATGTTTTGCTGGCGATGGGTTTGTCGATGGAACGAGCCGGCTCGGCGGTTCGTTTCTCGTTAGGCAAACAAACTGCCTCGGATGAAATCGACCGCGCCGCGGACGCTATCGCGCGCATTTTTGAGCGACTCGCGAAGGCGAAGGCCAAGAGCGACACGTATGCTGTTGCTTAAGCAACTCGAATTCGTCTTCGAAAGATCGAGAATTGATCAACACCCGGGACGAGATTTCAATCTTGAATTAAAAACGCGTGAAATCTTGCACAATCTTGGCGTGACACGGCTCGCTCGCCTGGTTCGTGTCGAATGGAATTCCCGCCTGCAAACTGCTGCGGGCCGCGCTGATTTTCGTGAGAAATTGATTTCGCTAAATCCACGATTATGCGATTTCGGCGAGCCCGAAATTGATCGCACGCTGCGCCACGAACTCGCCCACCTTCTCGCGCAATTTCGGGCTGGTCGCCGCCGCGTCTCACCGCATGGCCCCGAGTGGCGTGACGCTTGCTGTGATCTCGGGATCGGCGACGAAGTCCGTTGTCACAATCTGGCGTTCCCAGTCAGCGAACGCGCCCGGCGATTTATCTACAAATGTCCGAATTGTGCGTGCGAGTTTCCACGCGTGCGCCGGGTCCGGCGCGCAGTCGCATGTCTGGTATGTTGTCGCGTGCATAACGGCGGCGAATTTGACGCGCGTTTTCGATTGCAGCTTGTGACGGCAGCATTGTAGCGATGTTCGTGTCAAACGCCGAAGCTCAAGATCGGGTGCCTGGCACAAGCCCCTACAACTCCGATTCGCCTTTCGTGTTCTTCTCTCCGCGCAATTTTGCCTGCATAAACACGTTGATGTTGCCGTCCATGACATCCTGCACGTTGCTGGTCTCTGCCCCGGTTCGGTGATCTTTTACCATTTGGTAGGGCTGGAAAACATACGACCGAATTTGGCTGCCCCACGCGATGTCGCCTTTTTCTCCATACTGCCGATCGATCTCGGCGCGTTTCTTGTCCTGCTCAATCTCGTAAAGTTTCGCTTTTAACATCTTGAGCGCGAGCTCGCGGTTGCGTCCCTGGCTGCGTTCCGCCTGACAGGCAACCACTATCCCGCTTGGCTTGTGCAGAATCCGCACAGCAGTTTCCACTTTGTTCACGTTTTGCCCGCCTTTGCCGCCGCTCCGGAAAGTGTCGATCTCCAGATCAGCGGAATTGATTTCAATTGGGGCGGAATCGGCGATCTCCGGAACAACATCGACGCTCGCGAAGGAAGTGTGACGACGTTTGTTTGCATCAAAGGGCGAAATACGCACGAGCCGGTGCACGCCCCGCTCGGTCTGGAGATGTCCGTAAGCGTACTCGCCGCTCACCAGCAGCGTCACCGATTTAACGCCAACTTCTTCGCCTTGCTGGATATCGACGGTTTGTGATTTGAATCCGCTCCGTTCGATCCAACGCTGATACATTCGCAGCAACATATCGGCCCAATCGCAGGATTCGGTGCCGCCCGCGCCGGAGTGGATCGTGAGAAAGGCGTTGGCCCGATCGTTTTCGCCGGAAAAAAACTGGCCCAGCTCGAATTCTTCAAGCCTGCGAATTAATCGAGCGTGTTCGATCGCGACTTCCTTCTCTGCCTGAGTGCGCGCGGTCGCATCTTTTTCTTCCGTCGCCAATTCTTGTAACGCATCAAAGTCGTCAATTTCACGTTCCAACTCGCGAAACGGATTGATAAGCGAACGCAAACGTGAGACTTCCTCGACGTCGCGCTGAGCGCGCTCGCGATTCGACCAGAAATCGGGCGCGCCCATACGCCCCTCGATCACAGCTAGGTTTTTTTGGAGCTTTTCGACGTCAAAGAAACCTCCTCAAGTCGCACACACGCGATTTCAAATCTTGAGTATCAATCGGTTGGACTTCGCCGGCCATTCGACACGATAGCGCCCGCATCGCGAAGACGCAAAGCGATTGGGACGATTGACCTCGGTCGCCCTCAGCCATGTCGCCATGCCGCAAGGAAGGATGTTGAGATAACCGCCCTACCGTCGCGCGGAGTCGCCGGCTCTTGATTTTACAGCGCGCGCCGGTTCAAGACGAAAAATCGTTTCGCCTTCCTTCATGAGGTCGAGACGATCGCGCGCAATCGTTTCCAGATAGGTCACGTCGGTTTTGAGCAGATTGACCTCGCGTGTCTGGCGCGCGAGCAAACTCCGTTGCTCGTTTACGTGTGCTTGCAGGTCATCGACCTCGGCCCTGCTTTGCATCAGTCTTTTGTAAGGCGGAACGAACAAGCTCACAATCACAAGCCAGACTGTGAGGACGAGCAGGACGCGAAGGATTCGGTTGAGTCGCTGCCAAACTGTGGCTTCGCGACGCGCGCGGAAGTCGCCGTAGGTCTGATCCACTTAGCGAATCTTAATGCCGTACACGGCTTTGTCACCAAGTTCCTGCTCGATTCGGAGAAGCTGATTGTATTTCGCGACGCGATCGGTCCGGCAAAGAGAGCCAGTTTTGATTTGGCCGGCGTTAGTCGCAACTGCAATGTCGGCAATTGTTGTATCCTCGGTCTCCCCGGAGCGATGGCTGATCACCACGCCGTAATCATTTTCCTTTGCCAGATCAATCGTCGCCAGGGTTTCTGTGAGCGTGCCGATCTGATTCACTTTAATCAAAATCGAATTCGCCACATGCTCGGCAATTCCCTTGCGCAGAAATTCGACATTCGTGACAAAAACGTCATCGCCAACCAATTGAATCTTGTCCCCGAGGCGTCCGGTCAATTTTTTCCAGCCATTCCAATCATTTTCGGCGCAGCCATCCTCGATCGAGATGATCGGAAAGCGCGCGCAAATATCCACATAGTAATCAATCAGCTCTTCGACCGTCTCCCTTGAACCATCCGATTTCTCAAAGACGTAAACGTTGCTTTCAGCGTCATAAAACTCGGATGCGGCGGGATCGAGTGCGATAAAAATTTGTTCGCCCGGCTTGTAGCCGGCTTTTTCAATGGCGGTCATAATCGACTCCAATGCGTCCTCGGCGGAATCGAGCTGCGGCGCGAATCCACCTTCATCGCCGATCGCCGTGGAAAGATGTCGATCTTTCAACACGGATTTGAGGGACTGAAAAACCTCCGCCCCGTAACGCAGCGCTTCTGAAAACGTAGGCGCGCCGCGTGGGACAATCATGAATTCCTGAAAATCGATCGGTGCGTCAGAGTGTGCGCCGCCATTTAAAATATTCATCATGGGGACCGGTAAAACTCTGG
>QHOJ01000160.1:3728-7994 GCA_003218735.1 Verrucomicrobiota bacterium | reverse complement strand
TACTCGAGCTGCGTCGCAATGGATTCGATGTCGTGCGCACACGGGCCGAGCTGGAAGGGATTCCCGCCTGGCGCCGGCCGAAACTTTTCGGTGCTTTTAGCAACGGAGAGCTCGCGTTCGCGAAGCAAGTCGAAGAGCGAAGCCAGCAACCGAGTCTTTCCGACATGGTGCGTCGAGCGATTGAATTACTTCAATACAACCCTGGCGGATACCTGCTCGTAGTCGACGCAGGATTAATGCTCAGTGCGGCGCAGGAAAATAAGGCAGAAAGAGCGCTTGGCGAAACGGTTGAATTAGACCACGCCGTTGCCACTGCACGACGCTATGCCGGCCAGGGATCGACGATCATTGTTTGCGGGGATGCAGCAATCGGTGGGTTGAGCTTGAATGGTTTCCCATTTCTCAAAGACAGCGGCATTGCGCTGCTCGGACTCAACTCTGCCGGACAACCCTGGATTACTTGGGCGACAGGGCCAAATGGCGCCAGGTCTTATGGCGCAGCGAAGATACCGGCCAAGCTGGAGACGAATCACAGCGAGCAACCAGCAGCGGACCAGCTGGAACCGGCCGCGCTTTACGCGAAATCCGCTCTCGGTACCGTTGACGATGTCATTGCGTTCGGCAGCGGACCGGGCGCGGAGGCATTACAAGGCACAGTCGATAACACAATCGTTTTCAAAATTCTTCGCGATGAACTTTAAAAGCCGGTAGAATTGATGAATTGTCAGCGCTTTACGAGCAGACCTGGCAGACCTGAAAGGAAATGGTTTTTACAGTTCGATGCGACCGCATAGTGCAGCATTGATTTTTCCGCGGAATTAAAGGACACTTGCCCTCAGGCCATGCAGCACGTCACCGCATTTTCACGGCCGCAAACTGTTCCCGCTGCGCCCATCGCCGCGCCGAAAAAGACTCTGTGGATTCTGAACAGCTGGCGCGACCTGATTCTTTACGTCGGGACGCCGCTTTTTCTCGTACCGATGTTCTTGCTGGCACAGGCGCGCTGGAGCGCGCAAGACATTTACGTTTTCGTGGCAGCATTTGGCGCAATGGGCCACCACCTTCCGGGAATGATCCGCGCCTACGGAGATCGCGCCCTATTCGAACGGTTTCGCTGGCGCTTCATTTTCGCGCCAATTTTTTTACTCGGTGTTTGCGTAGCTTTTTACTGGTGGGACCTGAAGGGGATCATCCTGGTCGTTTTCTTCTGGGGGGTCTGGCATGGGATGATGCAAACCTATGGCTTCTGTCGAATCTACGACGCGAAGACGGGCTCTTTCGCCACGCTGACGCGTCGGCTCGACTTCGCGGCTTGCGCCGCCTGGTTTGCGGCGGCGGTGGTCCTTTCCTCGCAACGCATGGCCGACACGCTCGAAACGTATTACGCCAGTGGGGGGCCTTTCATTCCGCCTTGGCTCCTGCACAACGCACAGCAAATAATGCTGGGCGGCGCCATCGCCGTTTCAGTCTTGTTCCTGTTCAATTTCTCCAGAATGTGGGCGGAAGGGAAACGTCCCAATCCGGTCAAGCTAGCGCTGCTGGTCACGAGCATTTCGTTTTGGTGGTATTGCAACAACGGCGTGACTAACATCCTCGCCGGGATCGCGTTGTTCGAGGTTTTTCACGATGTGCAGTACCTCTCGCTCGTCTGGATTTACAATCGCAGCCGTGTGGAAAAGGACAGCTCCATCGGCGGCTTCATGCGCTTCGTTTTTCGACGGAGCGGTTCGCTGGTTGGGTTGTATATCGGCCTTGTTTTTGCCTACGGTTCGCTCGCGTATTTCAATTCCCGTCTCGAAGTCGAGACGATGAAGCGTGTACTCACCGGTGTGGTAGCGGCATCGGGCCTTCTTCATTTTTATTACGACGGATTCATCTGGAAAGTACGCGACCGCTCGACGCGCGAACATCTGGGCCTGGCAGGCGGAAACGTATCTGCGGCATCACGCGAAGTCCTGCCCAGTTGGCTGTTGCACGGGTTAAAATGGGTTGCCGTATTTGTGATTCCACTCGGCGCGCTCTGGATCGGGCAAACCCGGACCAAGCTGCCACAAGTAGAGCAACAAGCTCGGATGGCATTCGATTTACCCAACAGCGCTCGCGCCCATTGGAAATACGGCTTTGCCTTGCAGAAAGCAGATCGCCTCGATGAAGCGGCAGAGCAGTACCGGATCGCCCTGCGCCTCAATCCGAATGAGAAAGAAGTCCATTACGGCCTGGGCCAAGTTCTCGTTGCGCAATCGCAATTGACTGAAGGACGCAGCGAACTGGAGCAGGCTTTACGCAGCGATCCGCGCAATGGCGAGTTTCATTCCGAATTTGGTTACGCGCTCGAACGCATCGGTCAAAAGGATGAAGCCGACGCGGAGTATGCAACGGCCACGCGCCTGGCTCCCAGATCCGGCGTGGTGCATTACGATTACGCGATGTTCCTTTTCCGCGAAGGCAAAATGGATCAAGCGATCACAGAGTTTCAGACCGCATTAAAGCATAGCCCGAACCACCCTGAAGCGCATTACCATCTCGGCCGGGCGCTCTTTGTAAAAGGCGACTTTGAAGGCGCGAAATTACACTACCTGGAAACCGCGCGCCTGGACCCCAAAGCGCCGGTGCACAATGCCCTTGGCGTCGTCTATGTACGACTTGGGCAATCTTCCCAGGCAATTGCCCAATTCAAGGAGGCTCTGCGCTTGCGGCCGGACGACGCAGAGGCCGCAGAAAATCTCCGCTTCGTGCTGGCCAGAGACACGCCCGGCGGTTCAACGCCGCACTAATCCTTTGCCGCTCGCGTTGCATGTCAAGCAGCTCCGGCTTCTCTGCGCAGCGTTTGATCGACAAGTTGATTCGGTGCGTTGCTCTGCTCAGGATGAGAGCACTTTGAAAATAGCGCAGCGTTTTAACGCTGGTCGGGATTGGATTTATTTTCCCGAGTTCCGACGACGGACAACAAAAATCGAGCTGTATTCGCGCACAGCATCGGCTGGTGGCTCGCCTTAGATTCGAGCCGGTAACGAACTTCCAGTGACGACGTTACTTACATCCCCGGCCCACCGTGGCCTAAAATCACGCGAACAGACGGATCCTGTGCCACTACACCCTCGGTCGTAAACCGGCCGGTTTGATTGATTTGACGGCGATCCCAGACGGACAGCGCGGAAAAGGTCGCAGTTCCAATTGGGCTAATCTTCACTTTCTGCGGGATCCTGGACCCCGTGACCCATACATACACGTAACGGTCGCCTGTTTGGTCCCTCTGTGGGTTGGCGAACGCCTCAGTCGTGGCGACGGCCAGTATCAAGAGCAAGACCGCTGCTTTTACCAGTTTTGACGTTTTCATAATTTGGAGACTTTCTCTCTTTCTATCCTCAACTTGTTCAACCCGGAACACAAGGCCGAGTTTCGGAGAAGATTTTACTGGAATCCCCCCGACCAAATTAGAACACAACGGCGCCCAGACTCATTTGGCCCGGCAATCACGCGAATTAGCGCGAATGAATCGAGGGCGAAGTTTTTTCGCGCCCTTTTCGCGTGATTCGCGGGCCGTCTATCCTTTGTTTCCTTCGTTTCCTTCTGTTGAAATGCGGAAAGGCACTGAACAGAAGTAAACCAAGAAGAGAAAGTTCTTGCCGATCGTACGCGGCAATCGCCAATGCTCCGCATCCCATTCGTGCAGTTTCGGGGTCATCGCGGCAGACAGCAACGCGGCAACAGATCACCCATACCGTATAAGTGCATCCGCGATTTCCCGCAGCTTCGACCGGAGTGGAGGAATCTCTTACGGTTTAAAGGTGGAGGAGTGAGAGATGTCTCGACTCCGCTCCACATGACAACGAACTAAGATAATTCGTGTATCAGCGAAGGCTATGAAAAAAATCAGCAACGAAAAGGAACCTTCCCACCAAGCTGATCCTTCGTTTCCTTCGTTTGCTTCTGTTGACTAGATGGGGGGTGACGCAGACAGCAAAAGAGGCAACGGCTGGAACCGTTGCCTCTTTGTTAAACTGCTCTTTTGCGATGCTTAGAACTTCTTGATCAGCCGGACATACCAGAACCGTCCCAGGTTATCATAGGTGCTGCCCGGATAGGAGACGGAGTTGCCAAGCTCGAACCCAAACATATGTGGCGGGTCCTCGCCGAATATATCGTTCACACCCACGGTGATGGTAGAATTGTTCAGGATAGTCTTCCAGCACGGCATGGCGTAAGCAACGGTAGGCGGCGCTTCCTTCTCTTTGCCCACCACTTCCTTGCCGCCCTTCGAGTACC
>QHOJ01000160.1:3097-3672 GCA_003218735.1 Verrucomicrobiota bacterium | reverse complement strand
GGATGCACCCAGTGCTGCTTCCAAAATCCATCAAACTGCTTGGCATAGAGCTGTTCCCAGAACCCATCGACCATATGCACGGTCGCATTTAAATCAAAGTTGTGCCACGTCCAGTCAAGGTTCGTTATTCCCTTCCATTTGAACCAGGCGTCGCCGCTGGTCACGTCCCCGAAAAAGCTGCCTTCGAACCAATCGTTATTGGCGCGCCCGGCCACCTGCCATGCCTTGTCTCCGGGGAATTGGAACACGAACTGATCCAGATAACTCACCCGGGTCAACCAAGTCCATGTTCCAAAGCCGGTCTCTATTTGGTACTGAAGTCCAAGATCAACACCGCGCGCGTTCTCACGCCCGCCGTTTATATAAGGACTTGAGACCCCGGCGAACCCACCTTCCGGGTCAAATAAAACCGCTGGTGGACTCGCCAGCGTCGGCACCGCTGGACTCACTATACCGGGAAACACTCCCGCGTTATACTGGTTAACTATAAACGAAGGAGCGAGGAACATGGCAACGCCCGTGCGCTCGACATCCCAGAAATCAACCGTCAACGTCAAACTTCCATACCGAGGCGG
>QHOJ01000160.1:0-3072 GCA_003218735.1 Verrucomicrobiota bacterium | reverse complement strand
GTTGTTTCCGGATCGGTCACGTCCTGGAGCGTACCAGACTGTGCCGTTCCCGGAGGGGCAAACCCGATGAAGTGCACCGGCCCCAGCAGGAACCTTGTGGGCCCATACAACTGGACCATCGAGGGCTCAAGAAAGCCTTCACCCCAAGTGCTGCGAATGGTCAGGCTCTCGTCAAACGGCTGCCAGCGCAACCCCACCTTCGGTACGAATGCATTCGTATCATTATTGAACCACTGTTCAAAACGGTCCCCCGCCGTGACCTCCAGCGAGTAGAACCCAGGGATATTCCACTTGGGACTGAAAATGGGAATGAGTGCTTCTGAGTAAATCGACCACTCTTTACGCCCAGCTCTAACGGGGGCTATCGCGCCGACACCAGCGTTCTGTCCCAGGCGGTTTTGGTCGTCCGGATTAATGTCATAGCTTTGCCGGTCAAACACGCCACCCATGGCGAAACCAACGCCGCCTGCAGGCAAATCAAACAGATCGGTGGTGTAAATGTTCAGGTCCAATGTCGCTACTTTGGACGTAAATAGGTCCCTCGTATTTAGCGACGCGAAATCGAGCAATGGGGCGTTGCTTGGGATTGGCACGCGGAAGTCTCCGAACGGATTGTACGGAATCGTCTGTCCGATAAAAGACGCCGACGTGGGATTAAAGATCGGGTCGGCCGCGTTCAGAATCTGCTCGTAGCGTGGACCATTGACGCTGTGGAACTGCGAAATTTGCTCGACTTGGCTGTAACGGAACGCCCCATCGTAACCCCAGGTTCCGTTAAACAGCTTGTCGCCCTTTACACCAACCGTGAAAAGCTCGACAATGTTTTCGTGATTGATGATGCGGTTGCCAAAATCGGCAAAGCGTGCCCGAGTGCCACCCGAGATGATCTGTTGAAATGGGTTAAATGGGTTAAAGCCACCCGGCGGCAGCCCAACTTCTGCAGCGGTCGGGGTGCCGGGCGGGGTGATCGGAACACCATTGGCATCATTCGTAAAGGGATGATTGGGCGGGAGGTAGAGCACAGGACTGCCAGGGGTCTCAAAGCTGCCCGTGGCGATTGCCGCGAGTTCATCATGCGTTTTCGCGTCCACATAATAAAAGTCGCCGAAAATCCGAAACTGATCGTCGCAGATCTTGGTTTCGAAAGCCGTATAGCCGCCCCAGCGTTCCTGTTCCGGAAAGGAGCTGGAGAAAGCGTTGAAGTTCCAGCCAGGAAGTATGCTCCCCCTGACACGGTGTCCAACCTGGTAAATATAATCGCTTGCCGGAGCCAAGCCGTTAGTAAAGTCCGGCGGAGTAGTAAACACATTTCCCCCAGGGTTTAAATTCGGTCCACCAGCAGCTGCCGCCACATCGCTATTCACCTGAATATTGTACGGGCTGGTGTTTGAGCTCAAAAATGGCGGCTTAATCGAGTTGCCCCGGTCATGATTGAACAGCGAGTTATGGTGATAGTAAAACATGTCACCAGTTATACTCGTTTTGTCGTCGCCCACCCCGAACAGAACGTCGCCGTAATATTCGGCTGCGTCTTTATCGAGCGTGTTGCCATACCCCAGGGTCACTTGAGCGCCGCGGTAGTCTTTATAGAGCTTGAGATTGATCACGCCGGCAACCGCGTCTGCTCCGTAGGTGGTTGAAGCGCCATCTTTCAGAATCTCGATGCTCTGGATAGCCGTAACCGGAATGCTATTCAAATCGATGAAACCGAAGCCGGAGTTGGCGCTCCCGGGGAACGGAGCGACACGGCGGCCATCAATCAGGACGAGCGTGGCGCCGGGGTCGAAACCACGCAGCGAGACCGAAGACGTTCCCGCTGGACCAGCCTGGCTGGTTCCGTTATTCTGAACCGGAACACTGCTCGCACTCATCACCGGCTGAGTCTTGAGAAGCTGTTCCGTGGTGGTCCCTTGACCCGATTTGTTGATCAAGTCGCGGTTGAGACTAAATACCGGATTCGCGCCGACCTCTTCCGCCGTCGGGATGTTCGAACCAGTCACGATCACCCGCTCGACTTCGGCCGCGCCCGGAGCTGGAGCCGGCGCAGCCGCCGGCGGCGGTGGTGGCGGTGGCGGATTCTGAGCAAATGCGTTTGATGCAAAAATTAAAGGAAATCCGACGCTCGCCACGAGAGCGATGCGAACGAATCCGAACTTATTTAGCACATTGTTTATCATTAGTTTCTCCATGGTTTTGGTTAGGTTTTGGCAGGAATTATTGAATTTTTCGCAGGCTGACAAGCTTTTTTTTCACTTTTTTGAAAGTATTTTTGAACGGAAAATCAGCTTACCTGTCGCCCAACTTTCTCTCGTTTATTGAACTTCCCGAAACCTGGCAAGCTTTTTTTTCACTTTTTTTAAAATTTTTTGAACAGGCAAAACGTGAATCGGCCCGCCCCGCGGGCGATGCTAAATTGGCCCGAAAACTTTCGGGCATTAATTTAAACATCGAGCGCGGAGCGCTCGATCCACCTTCGGCATCGTCCGCGGCGACGATAACCTCTCGATTCAGCTAGAAGCGCACTCCTCGGTCGAAAAAGATTCGTGCGCGCTCGACATCTGCACCCCGGCGCGAGAAGAAATCGCGCAGTTCGGGCGTGTAGTAATTACCACCGAATGAAGGATTGAGACCGAAAAAAATCTTGCCGGCTGGCGCAAGGTGCCGCTGTAAATCGTGCAGCAAAAAATCCCATTCCGCCGGGCCCCAGAGCCGTTCCCCGGGATAATACAAATTAAAATTGATCGAGAACGCCGTGATCCAATCGAATTTTTGGCCAAGATCGGGCAGCGGCTCGAATGCGTTGATCCTCCACACCACACGCGGCACCTCGAAAACATCGAGTAATTCAGCGAAAAGCGGCGCTTGGTCGATGTCGAGGCCAAGGACAGAATGGCCAAGCTTTTTCAGGATGAATAAAAAAAATCCACCGCCGCAGCCAAGATCGAGCACGCGCTTGGGCGCGGAGCGATGAAGCTTTAGATCTTGCACGCGTTCACGATTCAGTCTCAACCAAGGATCGACATTTGCGTACTTGGCGTACTTTGCGGTCGAGCCGGCATAGCGTTGCTGAAT
>QHOJ01000159.1 GCA_003218735.1 Verrucomicrobiota bacterium | reverse complement strand
GCGTCACCGCTGTCGAGTCCGGCTTCAAATCCTCAAAATCGAATTCGAGCGCCTCTTTCATCTCGGCGAGCGGGCGCGGTTTCACATTTACGCGCAGAGCATCTTCGTCCTGCTTATAACTGTAGCTGCCCCACGCTGTGTTGGTTTTTGAAAAAATTACGGTCCATGAATCCGGGTTCGGTATCATGTGCAGTCCATAAGTTCCTTTGGTCAGCGCTTGCCCCTCCACCGAAACCGGGTCGCTGAATTCAATTGTTGTGTTTTCATTGGCGCCCGCGCGCCAAACTTTGCCGTACGGAACGAGGCCACCCCAAATTTTTCGTCCGTTCACCAGGGGCCGATGATATTTCACCGTGATATCCGTCAGGGCGATGCGCTGTTTGACCTCCGCAGCTTGGCTGACATCAGGCAGGTTCAAATCGTTTTGAGCAAAAGCGGCACCGGTCAATCCAAAAATGACAATACAAAGAGTAGATGGCTTAAGTGTTTTCATAATTTTTGCGTCGCAAAGTCATTACCCTTCTCAGATTTTCGGGCGTTCCGCTACCAGATAATTGTTTTCTCTTTCGCCTTCAGTCATCGATGCAAGAGCGGAGCGAATTGCCGCTCCACATGCTTCTCGATTCGCCTCGATTGGTCGCACTACGGCACCTAGACGATCGCGATGTTGTTGGCGTCGTGCCGAAACCAGTCAATCTCTGCCGGAGTCACCGACCTTGGCTGCAGGTCGTGGTGCGAGAATTAGCCCGAGAATAAACCCGGTGATTAATCCGCAAAGGTGCGCTGCCATGCTGACCTGCGGCGTCGAAAGATCGAATGCAGTTTGAATCGCGATAATCATCAGCACATTGCCCAATCGCTGTTTTGCATGTGGCGCGTGTCGATGTTGAACCAAAAATCCCGCCCATGCGCCAACGATACCCATGATGCATCCCGACGCGCCGACGAGTTGAGCCACCTGAACGATTCCGATTACGGTCAACACGACAACGCCTGCGCTCGAGGCAAGTCCCGAAATCAGGTAGCAGATCATGAATCGTACCGAGCCGATTGACCGCTCCAGCGACGGACCGAGCACGTAGAGGGCAAAGAGATTGAAAAGCAGATGCACAAAACCTGCGTGCAAAAAAAGCGCGGTGAACAGACGCCAGTACTGTCCCTCCACCACGACTGCGTGAGGTTCGAGCGCGCCGAGCTGATGCAGCACTTCGGGGTCCGCCCAATTGCCAAAGGAGATCTCGAAGATAAATACGCCGGCATTTAACAGAATGAGAATCAAAACCGCAGGCGCATTACGGAAATAACGACGTCGATCTTTCTCTGCGATTTCAAGCTGGATTGGAAACGACGCAAAACCTGCTCGATCGTTCTGATGAAATTCCAAATGGCGGAATAATTGAACCTGCTCGCGCAACTCGGTCGTCGGATGCAAAATCTGAAGAGCCGCCGCAAGCTTTCTCGCCGATCGGTAATCTTGACGCGCGGCAAGCTCCGTCACTTTTCGCAATCCAATCGCCGGAAGGAACAGAAAGGCGAACCAGGCTCCGCCCCCGATGTAACCAGCCGCAGAGCGGAAAAAGATCCACGTTACACCAGTAATGACAAGAACAACGAGTGCTGCGACCCGCCAGCCTCTATAAATTGGGCCGGGACGCCAGGCACGTGCGAGGACAAGAAGCGGCGAAATTACCGCGAGAAAAAGAAAGATGTGATTGAGGTTCACTTGTCCTGGCGACGTTGAAACGTTACAAGAGTTACAACCTTAAATTGTTAAATGGTTACAGCATTTAACTCGGTTAGACTCGCCGGGTCTTCTTACCTTTGTAACTCTTTTAACGCTTGTAGCATTTTAACATTTAGACGACGCCGTTCGAAGTTGAACTTCCCCGAAGCACATTCACCTTACAAACGCCATGCGTATCACAGTCACGTATTATCTGGACGTCATCTCTTCCTGGTGTTTTTGGGCAGAGCCAGCGTGGGCCGAATTGAAAAAGCGTTACCACGATAAAATCGAGTTTCAGTGGAAGATTGCATTGCTCGACAAGACCGGTCTTCCGACCTCCCGCGAGCAGGAAGAATGGTTTTACCGCCGCAGCGGTACAATCATGCGCTCGCCATTTATGTTGAGCAGCGAGTGGTTTGAGCCGGGCAAGCCCGAATATCTGGCCCCAAATTGCGTGGCCGAAGCTGCGAAAGATCTTGGGATTAGGGATGACCATGTGCGCCTCGCCCTGGCCTACGCCGGCTTGCGCGAGGGTAAACGATTCGCCGAATGGGAAATCGCTGCCGAGATTGGAGCGAAACGGGCGCGTTCGACCGTGATTGAAGCGCGCGTCCGCGCGGACACCGCTGATTTTCACTTGTTGCAAGTGACGCAACGGCCCACCTTCGTACTCGACAGCGAAATTGGCGATCGCGCGGTCTTTTCCGGGTTTGCCAGAGTGACGCCGCTTGTGGCTGCGCTCGACGCGATGTTGGATGACGTCCAAGCTTACACGGCACATGCCGCTCATTTCGGTGCGCCACCTGCCTGAGGAAAAATGGCATGGGTATAGATTAATGTTGCGAGTGCCGAAATCTCGTTTACAACTTCTCTTCGGCTCGCGAAACCGCGGGTCGATTGTCGCGGTCATCGCAGCTGCGGCCATGCCAGAGTGTTCCGGCGAACGGCGATAAGCTGGCGCTGGAGAATGCGACAAAAGAAATACGACGCTGCGGTGCACTCCCGCTTCGCCGATAAGGAGCTTGGTTTAATCTGCAACAACAATTTCGTGTAAACGGTCGGATTCGCGCCCGCGAAGTCCGGGTTATTTTAGGTTCCAGCGGCGAACAGCTCGGCATCATGAAATTATCGGATGCCTTGCGTAAAGCTCAAAGTCTCGGTCTCGATGTTGTCGAAGTTGCGCCTACGGCAAACCCGCCAGTTTGCAAAATCGTCGCGCTCGGGAAATTTCGCTACGACATTTCCAAACACGAGAGGGACAAAAGACCCACTGGCGCGAGGCTGAAGGAAATTAAATTTCGCGTTAACATCGACGATCACGATTACCTGACGAAAATCCGTCACGGCGAAGACTTCCTCGATCGCGGCAATAAAGTTCGGGTGCAGCTCCAATTTCGGGGCCGGGAAATGGCGCATCAGGAATTCGGGTTGCAGTTGATGGAGAGAGTGCGCGATGACCTCTCCGGCATGTCTCAGGTGGAAACGGAGCCGAAAATCACGGGCCGAAACGTGACAATGACACTTTCGCCCTTGCCCGCCAACCGCCGGAAACGGCGATTCAGTGCGCCCGCGAAAACAGCTGACGAAAGCGAAGAGGCTGGTTCAGCGAACGGGAGCTAATTGTAAGAAATCGTGCTCCCCGGCTCCTGTATTAAACTCAGGGTGTCCTTTTGGCTGGCGGTGATGCTTTAGGCGAAACTCCCGCGGGAGGAGTCAGTGGCACACGCTCCGCTTGCTTCTGTTCCAAGCGCTGCTTCCGCGCGTTCGCCTCCTGGTTCTTGGGATCGAGCTTCAAAACTTTCTCTGTATCAACCATTGAATTTTGAACGTCGTCTTTTACCTCGTAAACATAGGCACGATAGTTTAAGTAGCGCACTTCGTTCGGCTTCAGCTTGATCAACTCGGAGTAATCGGCCAGCGCTTTGTCGTAATCGTGCATCTTCATCTCCACTGCCGCGCGTTGCTCGTAAATGCGCGGGTCGTTCGACTTGATTTTGAGCGCCTCGGTATAATCTTGAATGGCCTCTTGAAACTGCTGGTTCTTTGCAAAGGCGTAACCGCGCCCTTGATAGACGGCGGCGAGGTCGGCCGCGTATTTGTGGTCGAGCCCGCTCGCTTTACGGAGCAGCTCTACAGCTTTGTCGTAGTCTTGATTCTTAGAGGCCTCCGCGCCTTCTCGCGCAAGCTTGTTCGCTTCTTTGTTGCCTTGTGCCTGGGCAATTTGCGTGCAGCAAAGCGCCAGAGCAATTATCAGAGTAAGAGCAGAATATTTTTTCATGATTTCCTGTTGGACGTTGTTTTTTTAGAGAATTCGAAACTCAGGCCGCAAATAGCTGGCCGCAAGCAGAACTCTTTACGTCTGTTCCGGCGAAGACGCCTGTTCGATGTCAATCTTCGGCTCGACCTCCGGTGAAACCGATGGACCCGGGCCCGGTTCATCGAATCGCGTGATGCGCACCGCCCGCCCGGTCGATTCGTCGATCTCAATCAACGCACCGTGCAAACGGACTTCGCCACCGGCGACTGGAAAAGATGCCGGCAGATTTGAAATAAAACGGCTCATGATCGGCTCAATCTTGCGTCCCAGAATCGAATTGACCGGGCCGCACATTCCCGCATCGCACATGAACGCGGTACCGCCAGGAAAAATTTGTTCGTCCGCAGTTTGCACATGCGTGTGAGTGCCAATTACGGCGGAGACCTTTCCATCAAGAAATCGGCCGAGTGCGATTTTCTCGCTCGTGGTCTCGCCGTGCGCATCCACAACAATGTTGCTGGTCTCTTCGCGCAATTTTTTTACCGCTGCTTCCAAGGCTAGAAACGGGTTCTCCAAAATCGGTTGCATGAACGTGCGCGCCTGCACATTGATTACGCCGATTCTGCCCTTCGGCGTTTCGAGTATAATTGATCCGCTGCCGGGCGTGCCATCGGGATAATTCAATGGGCGGAGCAGACGCGGCTCGAGATCGAGAAATGCCATTATATCTTTTTGGTCCCAAATATGATCGCCGGTGGTGATGACCGATACCCCGGCGCGCAAAAGATCGATCGTGATCTTTCCGGTAATTCCTCGTCCGCCGGCCGCGTTCTCACCGTTGACGATGATGAAATCCAACGCATGCTTTTCCTTCAGCTCGGGTAATCGGGCGATCACGGCGTTGCGGCCCGGCTCACCTACGATATCGCCCAGAAAAAGAACTGTTAGCATTCTGCGAGCATCGTATTAAAGGAAGCGAAATCCAAACGGGGATGTTTCATTCCAAACAAGCGCGAACATCGCTTGCGATTGTCGCGCTTTCCCTGTCGATCTTTTCCCCGGCCGGTCACGCTGCAGACAACCTTGGGATTCTCGGCGCACATCCCAGGTGGAACGTGCTGGAAAGGTATCAGGAAACAATCACGCGCGATGAGTTCGCCACATTAGTCGACAATGTTTACTGCACCCATGGCTTCATGCCGGATTTGATTGCGATAAACGACAAGGATGCGCGAATTCTGATGAACCGCGATGCGAAAGAGTTTTTCACCTTGCGCTTCGCGAAAGACAAAGCGTCGGCCGAACGGGTACCGCGTCTTTGGCAGCCAGCGAAGTTTTTGCCGCCAGCGAAACCAGACAAGCCGCTCTCGGGTTTGCGCATCGCGCTCGACCCGGGGCATCTCGGCGGGAAATGGGCGAAAATGGAGGAGCGCTGGTTTCAGGTCGGTGACAGTCCGCCGGTGCAGGAAGGGGACCTGGCGTTGCGCGTGGCGCGACTGCTGGCGCCACGATTACGCAAATTGGGCGCACGAGTTTCTTTTGTCCGCAACAGCGCTGAACCAATCACTGCGAAACGTCCGGATGATTTCAGGGAGCTCGCGAAGAAAATCTTGATCAAAAATGGCGTGCCTCAACCGCGAACGAATGTCCTTGATTCAAACGATCCGGACAAAGAGCAAACGATTCGCTGGCAGAGCGAAATCTTGTTTTACCGCTACAGCGAAATCCGCCGCCGTGCCGTGCTGGTGAACACGAAGTTGCATCCCGATCTCGTGCTTTGTTTGCATTTTAATGCTGAAGGCTGGGGCGATCCGAGCCATCCGACGTTAATCGACAACAATCATCTTCATCTGCTGGTGAACGGATCTTATTTAAAAGATGAGTTGGAACTTGATGATGAGCGCTTTGAGATGATTCGCCGGCTTTTGAGCCGCGCTTACGATCAAGAATTGCCGCTCGCTGACATTATCGCTGGGGCGATGGCTCGCGAGACTCAATTGCCGGCCTACGAATATCCCACTGCAAACACAGTGACGAAGGTTGGATCGACAGGGTACGTATATGCGCGCAATTTGCTTGCGACCAGGCTTTATCGCTGCCCGGTCGTTTATTGCGAACCTTACGTCATGAACAGCCGCGACGCTTTCGCGCGCATTCAGGCTGGCGATTACGAAGGACTGCGGAACGTCAACGGTATTGAGCGGAAGAGCATCTTTCGGGAATACGCCGACAGCGTCGCCAATGGTTTAGCGGAATATTATCGCAAAGCGCGAGAAGGTAGGGTCGATTGACCTCAATCGCCCGCTTTGTAAGGCATTTCTGTGAAACGCATGGCGTCTGGCACAGACGCCCTACAGTTGATCAACTGCTTCACGAATGTCTTCCATTGTCACGTCGCTCGACAAATGCGCCGAGCCGATCCGAGGAGTCACAACAAAGCGGACTTCTCCGCTCTCGAATTTCTTGTCGAATGGCATCGCTTCGAAAATCTTTTCGCGAGGAAAATTTGGCGGCAGATGCGTCGGCAAATCGAAGCGACGAAAAAGATCGACAACCGCATTGCGCTGATCGCGCGGCAGTGCAGCTCGTTTTATCGAGACATCGCAAGCCGCGACAATTCCAAGACTGATCGCTTCGCCGTGAAGAAATTCCTGATAATCGCCGGCTCGCTCGATAGCGTGGCCTACGGTGTGACCAAAGTTGAGGATAGCGCGTTCGCCGGTGCGATCATCCTCGTCTTTGGCTACGATTCTTGACTTTATCTCGATATTGCGGCGGATGAGCGGCGTCAGGTTTTCAAGATCGACATTTTTAAGAGCCGCGAACATTTCCGCATCCGAGATGATCGCATGCTTGATGATCTCGGCGAACCCTTGGTTGAATTCGCGTCGGGGCAACGTTTTCAAAACATCGACATCGTCGATCACGAGTGTCGGATGATGAATTGCACCAATCAGGTTTTTCGCGGCGCGTGTGTTGACACCGGTTTTTCCACCGATT
>QHOJ01000157.1 GCA_003218735.1 Verrucomicrobiota bacterium | reverse complement strand
ATCGTGATCGAATATTTCCGCGAGCCAGATGCAACCTTGATTGGCCCTTTCACGCGCGGCCAATTCTTTTCGTTCTTTTTAATCGCGATCGGGATTGGCTTCATGGCCGCCGCGAAAATGCAGCCGGCGTTTCCGAGGAAGATGCCGACAAAATGACATTCGTCATTTCAAAGAAAGTCTTTCGCTTTCGTCAGAATCCGCTATTACTTATGCTGGTGACGCGGCGATGCTCATTGCGAAGTTGTTAGCAGCCGGCGGTCTGCTTTTCGCGTTCGATCACGCGACGAGCGCGGGGAAGTTCGTCCTTTCTCTTCTCGCGGTCGCCTCAATCTTTAGTTGGTCGATCATGATCACGAAGCTGCGCGTCATTCGGTTCGCCCGAAAACAAAACGCCCGCTTTCTCGCCGTGTTTCGCCAAGATCGACAACCATTGCGTTTGTTTGAGAAAAACGCGCGGTTTCCAGGGTCACCGGTGTTTAATGTTTATCGCGCTGGATGCGAGGAAATGACATTTCATCTGCTCGGTTCGCCGGAAGTGGATGACACCTTTCGCGCGCGGCTTGAGATCGCCGACAAGATTTCACCGGCCCAAATGGGAGCTGTGAACGCAGCGATGGAACGTGCTGTTGGCGAGACGGCGCTTGGGCTCGAGTCGCAAATGATTTTGCTTGCGACGGCGGTGAGTGGTTCGCCATTTCTCGGATTGCTCGGCACAGTCTGGGGCGTGATGGATGCTTTTACCGGTGTGGCGGTGGCTGGGTCGCCCAGTCTGGTATCTATGGCGCCCGGTGTGTCTGGCGCACTCATCACGACCGTGACGGCGCTCTGCGTCGCCATCCCCGCGATGTTTGGTTACAATTTTCTCGTCACCAGTATTCGTGGCGTGATCGTCGAGATGGACAACTTTGCCGCCGAACTCGCCTCCGAGTTTGAGCACAAATACGTCGATCACAACGTGCGCGCGCCGGAGTTTCGCAGGTGAATCTCGCGTACTGTCATGTCGAGCGAAGTCGAGACATCTCTTATTGTTCAAGACCACCGGTGCATTTCTCTGACAGTGAGAGATTCTTCGACTCCGCTGCGCTCCACTCAGAATGACAAGAAATGAGACGCTACTCACAGCGCAATAATCTGACAACGCTGAGCGAGATCAATGTCACGCCGTTGCTCGATCTCGCCTTCGTGCTGCTAATCATTTTTATGATTACGACGCCGCTGCTGGAAAACAGCATGAATCTGGTGATCCCATCCAGCGGCGCATCGAATCCGCCGATGAATTCGTCCCAAGTGCAAACGATCTCGATTGATCGCAGCGATGTGATCCAATTCAACAATCAAATTGTCGATCCGGAGACGCTTACCAGACAATTACTCGCGTTGAAGGAGACAAATCCGGATGTGGCGATCGTGATTCGCCCCGATCGTGAACTGCCCGTGCAAAGACTCATCAGCTTGATGGATACATTGCAACGGGCGCAAATCACGAAAGTAGGCATCGCCACGAAAGCGGAAGCGAAGTAAACGATGTCGAAAAACGCCCGCTTCTGGCGAAACGTCACACTGATAGCACTCGCGCACGTCGCACTCATCGCAGGATTAATTCGCTGGAGTGTTGAAGCCAGGAGCTCTTCAAACGCGCAAAGCATCGTTTGGCTAGGCGACGTGGGCGGAGCCAGCGCAACTATCGAGCCAACAAATGTCGAGCCGCCGCCGGCAAAACTTGCTCGTTCGCCAGAACCTGGACCGCAGAGAACGGACGAAGCCGGAAAGGAAGCGCCCCTCGTAACCGAGGCGAAGAGCGAAATCCAATTGCCGACGCCTAAACCGGCTCCAACCGCGACGGCTACTCCGAAAACGACTCCTCCGAAACCGACGCCCAAACCAAAAGCGACTCCTGGAAAGATGGTATTGGCAAAAGCTTCGCCGAAATCTTCACCGAAAGTGAAACCGAGTCTGGCCGATTCCAGTGAACAAGACCAGGAGTCGGAATTAAACGCGTCGAAAAAGAAGATTGCGAAAACCGCTCCAGCGAAAAAGCACCCCGCATCTCATCCCAGTGACGGCAACGGAAGTTCAGCAGGCACAAGTGGTGGACACGTCCGCCACGGGACGGATTCGCCGGGGCGAACCGGTGGCGGGAGTAGCGCATCCGAATTCGGCTGGTATGGCAACATGCTGCACGATCGTTTCTACAGCGCCTGGATTCAGCCGACAACAAACGTCGCTTCCGGCAATAAAATTTCTACGCTCGTCCAAGTCCGAATCGAGAAAGATGGCCGAGTTTCCAATTTCGAGATCATCAAGCCGTCCGAAAACGTCGTGGTAAATGAATCGGTGGCGGCGATCGCGAAACGCGTGACTCAAGTTGACCCATTGCCAGCTGGCTTGGGTAGCGGCAATCATTACGATGTGAAAATCAATTTCGAATTGAATTCAGAAGAAGCGATGGCGAGGTGATAAAAGCGGTCCTTCCGGGCGTGGACCGCGACTGGCGCTCGCCCAGGTGTCCAAACTAATGGGGTGATGCTCGTCGCCCGAGCAAATGGGGACTTCGCTTCCATGGCGCGACCTATTCGTTTGCGAATTTGTCTTCAATCAATCGGCGCAAATGATCGGCTATCGCCTCATGATCGAGGCGTTGAAGGACCTCGTTCAAAAAGCCGCTGACGATGAGGCGTTGGGCGATTGGGACGGGAATGCCGCGGGTGCGTAGATAAAAAAGCTCATCCGCGTCGATCTGGCCGGAGGTGGCGCCGTGGGTGCAACGGACGTTGTCGGCGAGGATTTCAAGCCCCGGCATCGAGTTGGCTTCGGAATCGTCGCTCAAGAGAAGATTGCGGACCTTTTGGTAGGCGTCGGTGAAATGGGCGTGCGGTTCGACCCGGATAAGACCGCCGAAGGTGGTGCGGGCGCGATCGCTCAATGCATTTTTATAAAGAAGATCGCTCGCGGTATGCGGCGAAATGTGATCCTGCAATGTGCGCGCATCAAACTCCTGAGTGCCGTTTGCGACCGAAATCGCGAGCAGGTCACTGCGTCCGCCTTCTCCGATAAGGCGGCTAAGGCTCTCGAAGCGCGAATATTTTCCGCCAAGATGCAGATTGAGGCTCATGGC
>QHOJ01000158.1 GCA_003218735.1 Verrucomicrobiota bacterium | reverse complement strand
GGTGGACGGCTCGGTTACGTTTTTCTTTACAATCCAGAAATGTTGCGGGCCCCGATTTCGATCTTGCGAGTTTGGGAAGGCGGAATGTCGAGTCATGGCGGGATGATCGGGCTATTGCTCTTCACGCTTTACTACGCGCATCGACATAAGATTTCGTGGCTGAATCTGGGCGACAATCTCGTCGTCACAGCGCCGATCGGTTTGTTCTTCGG
>QHOJ01000156.1 GCA_003218735.1 Verrucomicrobiota bacterium | reverse complement strand
AGCCTGGAGAACCCGTTTGCCAGAACAACACGACGTGGAGTTCAGGTCTCGACGTATAGTTATCAGGTCCCAGCGGGGGCGAAGGTACAATTTCGATTAGCTAAGCCGCTCGAACTTTAATCGAGCTACCTGTCTGAAAATGTAGTGATAGCCAAGCTTCTTTGGTGTGGCTCAGAACGGTAGTTACTTCAACTTCACAGACACAGTAGCGATCAACGCTCCGGTCCTTGGATTAGGGGAGACTGGTATGACCAGGCATTGGTTGGAGAACGACAACACCCGCACCCGACGATGGCGGACATACCGCCCGCACAAGGCCGCCAACCTGATTCCTTCGACTAGATTTTTCCGGTGAGGCCATTCTGATCGGCCGCTCCACTGTGAGCAGCGGATCCAAAGGTCACGAAACGCCCGGTGGCGTATTCACGATTTTGGATAAGCAACAAACCTATCGGTCGAAGAAATACGATAACGCTCTCAGTCGTCTGCAGGCTGGCAACGAACGATTCGCCAATAGTAAAGAAAGCGCGAGCAAACCTGTCGCCGCGCGCCGTGCAGAAACCGCGCAGGCGCAGCATCCGTTTGCCATCGTTGTTGGATGCGCTGATTCGCGGACGGCACCCGAAATCGTTTTCGATCAGAATATCGGCGACCTTTTCGTCATTCGTACCGCCGGCAATCTGGTGGACGACTATGCATTAGGGAGCATCGAGTACGCGGTGGAGCATCTTGGAGGGCGACTAATAGTCGTTCTCGGGCATGAACGCTGTGGCGCGGTGACGGCGGCGCTTGGCGGCGGCTCCGCCCCCGGCCATATCAATTCATTGGTACGCGATATTCAACCTGCGGTAGCAGCGAGCCAAGGAAAAGAGGGCGACGCGCTCGCCAACGCCATTCATGAAAATGACGCGGAGGTCGCGGACAAGATTCGAAATCAGGCCCAGCTCAGTGAGTTCGCCCCTCAGGTTCGAGTGGTCGAGGGCTATTATGATCTCGACGTCCGGCAAGGTGGAGTGGAGCGCAAAGTAAGTCCGAATTTGAAGGTTGCTTCCTTGGTACGACCAAAGTCCAGTAGGCCTCTTGATACCGAGGTGAGAGGCTGCGCTTCAAAACAAAGTGGCTGGAGAATTTATTTTACCTTGCGCCAGGTAAACAAAAATCGAAGGAAATATCGAGCCTCAAGAAATGAACAGATGCAACGGCGCGCCAGTCCAGATGGATCCAAGTTCCACTGTCATACCCCGCTCGCATAGATCCGGCGGTTTTACCTCACCACCTAAAGCTATGAAGCGGCACCACCTAATGCAGTTCGACAATCAAATCGCTTCACAGACGAAAAGTTTCAAAACTCCCCAAGCAGTAGGACCAGGTCTTGACCAAGCCAAAGTTTCTGCTCTCATGCCACTTCACCTTCCTATTTCAGCATGAAGTTCGTAGCTATTCTCACCATTGCCATCGGCCTGCTGACAGCCTCGCAGGCGATGGAAAAGCCATCCTTTCACACCCAGGGGACGCCAACCGGCAAACCGACCGGCAAACTCAAGCCGGGCGAATATTGGTGGCATCCGGAAATCTCCCCCGAGGGGCCTCTCATGATTCTGATCAGTATCCCGGAGCAGATGATGCACGTGTATCGCAACGGCATTCTGATCGGCCGCTCCACTGTGAGCAGCGGATCCAAAGGTCACGAAACGCCCGGTGGCGTATTCACGATTTTGGATAAGCAACAAACCTATCGGTCGAAGAAATACGATAACGCTCCGATGCCTAACATGCAGCGGCTCACCTGGACCGGTATCGCGATGCACTCCGGCCAACTCCCCGGCTACGCCGCCAGTCACGGCTGTGTTCGGCTTCCGTATGATTTCTCGCAACTGCTGTTTGCCATGACCTCCAGGGGCGGAACGGTTGTGATTGGTGATAGTAAAACGCCAACCCCGTATCTGGCCTCCAATCCGGGTCTGATGCTGGCCCCGAAGGATTTTTCTCCGGAAATGCTGCGGCCGCTCGCGCGCAACGATTACGACTGGCGTCCAGAGCGAAGCCCGCAGGGGCCGATCACGATTGTGCTCAGCTCAGCCGATCACGCGATGTATGTTTATCGCAATGGCAATCCGATTGGACGAGCGGAGGTTGAGATCAACAGCCGCGGTCTAACCGGCCGTGATCGTCTCGGTAACCACGTGTTCACGATGCTCGAAGGAACTACTGGAAAGCCTAGCCGATTCACCCCTAAACACGAAGAGGCGCGATGGATGCGGGTGACCAGCGAAGGGCGCCCTGTCGATGCCGAGACTTTGGCGTCGAGATTGCGCTTCAGTCCCGATTTCGCTGACAAGCTCGCTAATGAAATGAAACCGGGCACAACCGTTATCGTCACTGATTATCCGGTGGTCCGGAAGCCAACTACTGATTCTACTTACTTCGCGGCCGATTAACCCCACTGGTATGCGTGCGCTTCTGGCCGCCCTGGGCGCCGTGCTCGCCTTTGCCGGTTGCGCCACCGCTCGCTATGCAGAGGTCTGGCACAAAAAGCCGCAACTGACGGGACCAGCGGGCAATGGACGCCTCGCTACTGTCGAAGAAAGGTTATCGAGAGCGATGCACGAAGAGAGGGCAAAGCCTCTCGCGGCGATGGCTGATTGTCTTGAGGCTCTGCAGTTCGCGGCGGACGAACTGAAACGCAACCCAGGGAACACGACAGCCGTCCGCGATTACAACTTTGGTGTTAGTCGCATCTTCCAAATCATCCAGGACACGAAGCTCGATCCATGGACGCAGCCATTGACCGTGCCAACCGCAGGGGGCGAGTTTGTGCTAACACACAAACCTGATCCGCGACCCGAGTGGAACCCGGCGCTATTTGAATTCACGCCGGCTGACGAGTTCGACGTGGGCGGCAAATACGTCACAGAACGGACCACGCGCGAAGGTATCGGCGCTCCAATCGTCGCTGTTGAGCGAGAGACCAGCCCAAATCGGCGCCAGAAGCTCGCGCCGTCACGAATCTTCCGCACTGTTACCGCAGTTGCGCAATTTCAGGGGCGCCGATGCGTGCTCGAATTTTTTGATCCGCTCGACACGGAGACGGTAAGCTTTTATGGCCGCACCGTTCCGCTGGCCGCAGATTTCACGGTGCCGCTTGCGGTCATGCTCCAAGAGACGGATCCCGCAAAGCACGAATTATCGCGCGTTCTCAATCCGGAGAAATATGCGCAGACCGCGACGATCGAGCGGCTCCAGCCTTTCAACCCGAACAAAACGGTCGTGCTCGTGATACACGGGCTTAAGGATTCGCAAGCGACCTGGACTCCGATGATTAACAAGCTGTGTGGCGACCCGGTCATCCGAAAGCATTACCAGTTCTGGTTCTACAGTTACCCGAGTGGTAATCCATTTCCGTATTCTGCTGCAATCCTGCGCGGGGAGCTCGATGAGGTGGAAAAGCAGTTTCCCAAACTCAAACCCATGGTGGTTATCGGACACAGCATGGGCGGCTGCATCAGCCGGTTGCTTCTGACCGACAGTGGCAACGAGCTTTGGATGAAAATTTTCGGCCGGCCGCCGGACGAAGTGCCGCTCTCGCCGAAGACCCGCGAATATTTCCAGCAGGAACTGTTCTTTCGCCACCGCCCGGAGATTGGGCGCGTGATTTTTATTGCTTCGCCATTGCGGGGGAGCAACATGGCGACCGGCTGGATCGGCGGTCTTGCAACCTTTCTTATTCGGGAATCGGCGGTGAGCAGCCAGGCCAGCCAGGAAATGCTCAATGTGACCAGCATTAGAGAAGAGGAACTAAAACCCAAGAGGCGGGCAAACAGTGTCGACAGTCTCTCGCCGAAAAGCCGTTTCCTTAATGCGATGAACACCATTCCGATGACGGCTGGCGTTCCTTATGACACGATCATCGGCGACCGCGGCCGCGGTGATTCGCCAAATTCCAGCGATGGAGTCGTGCCGTATTGGAGCTCGCATATGAATAGTGCGCAGACTGAGGACATCGTCCCGTCCAATCACAGCGCGCACCAGAACCCGGAAGCAATAGAGGATGTGCTGCGCATCCTCAAGGCGCACGCGAAATGAAAAGTTGAGAAAGATGCGATTCGTTGATGGGTTGGCGTAACGAACCGCTAAACGGCCGCCAAGACACGCGATTAACTCCAGCATTGGTCGGTTTCAGTCATGAGTGACAAGCAGAAGGCTTTGAATCCAATTCTTTCGCCGTAATCCTTAAGTGAAACAACACCTGACAATTCAAGCCGCGTGAAACCGAACAGCATCAATCTTTTTATCGCTTTTGCTCATGCCTAATTGTATTGATCACCTCCAGTTCTAGTGTTTCTGCTGCCAATCGGGCGGAGATGCGCCACAGCCCGCGCGTGGCTTTAGACCGCAGTTTGATTGCCGGAGTCTGAATTTAAGGTTGCTTTCTTCGTACGACTAACGTCCATTGGGCCAAGTAACGCTGAAAGTCAGAATGTGCAGGTCAAATAGCGTGCTGTGGACGTTCTTATTTTCGGCGGCAACCAATCAAAGGAGACAAACTTAATGAAACATCTAAGACAAATCGGGATTTCACTG
>QHOJ01000155.1 GCA_003218735.1 Verrucomicrobiota bacterium | reverse complement strand
AGACGATAAGAGTGAGATTAACATGCAATCCTACATGAAGCGGAGTGTTGATCTTTCCGAACGCGCAAGTGAGCGGGAGCAGGAGCGCTGAGGTGATAAAACTAATCAAACCGAAGCTGCGGATTGAGCCAAGCTGGGCGGAGGGACGTTTAACGAGAATACCGTAAAGCGCCCAACAAAACGTGGCAGTAAACGCAATGAATAACCCGGGAAGGGCAATGTGTCCGGCCTTCCAGCTCGGTTGGAACCAGACGACACCAAAGGCGCCGATTAACCCCAAAAACGTGCCCAATTGAAATTGCCATTGTCGGATTACATGGCGTTCTTCGGGAAAAAAGGCGAGCGCGAGTAGCGCTGTGAAAATTACAGAGGAGCGAGTGAAGATCGCATAAACGCCCGGGCCCATGTAAAACAACGCGACAACCTGGGTGACTTGATGCACGACGTTGGGCAGGCACGGAGCGAGACAGATCAGAACGGAGCGCCAATCGAAGCGCGGGCCACCGCGTTGAATTCGATAGAGAACAAAGGGCGCGATCGCGAGGCAAGCGACCGAATACCGATAAAAATTCTGCGCCCACGGATCGTAATACCGGATCAGGTAATATTGGAAGAGCGATGGGGTTGACCAAATTACGATTGTTGCAAAGACCGCGCCGTACCCTTCTGAGAGATTGGCGCGACGGCGTAGATCGACAATTTCTCGGGTGGAATCCAGCCGCTTCATCGTTTTTGCTTCTTTTGGCGCGTTAATTTGCTCGCTTTGAAACGACAAATCGCCCAAAAAGTGAGCTCGGAGGAGAAGAAACTATTTATGATCATCAAACGAATCACGATATTTGCAGCCGCCGTCGGGCTGTTCGGCATGGCCGGTCTTGCACTAGCGAAAGAGAAAGCCGGTACCCCAGCCAAAGAGAAAGCGGGTGCCGGTATGAGCGAGTACACAAAGGGCAACCAATTTTTTGAAGCCAAGCAGTACGAACAGGCGGTGGCGGAGTTTGCGAAAGCAATCGAAGCAAATGGCAAACAGCCGGCGTTTTATGAGAATCGCGGCTTTGCCTATATCGCGTTGGAAAAAGGGACAGAAGCAGCCGCCGACTTTTCCAAGGCCATCGAGCTGACGCAGAAAGATGAACGCGCCTACATGGGGCGGGCTCAAGCGTCGCTTTTGCAAAAAGATTATGCTCAGGCGCTGGCCGACGCCAATAAGGCGATAGAGCTCAAGCCCGATAACGCTATTGGTTACAAATTCCGAGGCTTTGCTGAGATTGGACTCTCTCAGTGGGACAAGGCGGTGGCAGATTTTACGACTGCGAACCAGAAAAATCCGGACGATCCTCAAAATTATGATCGGCGTGCCTGGGCGAACCGAAATTTAAAGAATTATGACGCGGCCGTTGCAGACTATACGACACTGATCGAGAAAAATCCGGCCGACGCTGAGGCTCTGGTAAAACGGGGCGCGACATACACTTCCCTGACTCAGTATGAGAAGGCGATTGCCGATTACCAAGCCGCGCTAAAGTTAAAACCGGACGATTATGATACGGTTCAGCGCCTGCAATACGTGCAATCGACGGTGGCTGCGAAGAACGCGCCGCCCCCAACGGCGACACCGACGCCGACTCCTGAAAAGCCCGGTTTGATTACCCCATTGAACATCGGCATCGCGATGGCACTGCTCATTATTATTGCGATAATCTTGCGCGTAATAACGCGAGGAAAAGCCGAAGAGACAAGCGGACGAATTCGATAGCCGGCAGCGCGAACAAATTTCTTTGACACACCAACGCGCGCGGTTAGCTTGCGGACGCTTTTTGCTGGAACGAAGCGGTCCCATGGTCGTTCAAATTGCAAATTTGACGCGGCTTTGGGACTTTTATCTCTCTGGCGAAAAGTGAAACCGGTTCGTCGCTCGGCTCCGCCACGGAGAACGCGGCGAGCATCGAAATGACGAAGAGCGGCCCATGTAGCTCAGTTGGTAGAGCACGTCCTTGGTAAGGACGAGGTCACCGGTTCAATCCCGGTCATGGGCTCCAGAAGGAGCTCGAGACCGGCAGCGACAGTTGAATGAAAACATGTAGTTTAGTTAACCAGGAGAATTGAAATGGCTAAGGAAGCATTTAAACGCGACAAGCCGCACGTGAACGTCGGCACCATCGGTCACGTGGACCATGGCAAAACCACCCTCACCGCGGCAATTACGATGGCGCTGGCAAAGAAGGGCATGGCCGAAGTGCGCGCATACGAATCAATCGACAACGCGCCAGAAGAAAAAGAACGTGGGATCACCATCAACACCGCGCACGTAGAGTACTCGAGCGACAAACGCCATTACGCTCACGTCGATTGCCCCGGTCACGCGGATTATGTCAAGAACATGATCACCGGCGCAGCGCAGATGGACGGAGCCATTCTGGTCGTATCGGCCGCGGATGGACCGATGCCACAGACCCGCGAGCACATTCTACTCGCGCGCCAGGTCGGTGTGCCCTCGATCGTCGTTTTCCTGAACAAGGTCGACATGGTGGATGATCCAGAGCTTCTCGATCTGGTTGAGATGGAGGTGCGCGATCTTCTGACGCAGTATGAATTTCCAGGAGACAAAATCCCGATTGTTAAAGGTAGCGCGCTCAAGGCGCTCAATGGCGATGCGGAAGCAGAAAAGCAGGTTCTTGCCCTCGTCGCGGCCATTGACGATTACATCCCGGTTCCAGAGCGGCCGATTGATCAGCCGTTTCTCATGCCGATCGAGGACGTGTTCAACATTGAAGGGCGCGGCACGGTTGCGACCGGTCGTGTCGAACGTGGTGTTCTCAAGAAAATGGGAGAAGTCGAGCTTGTCGGCATTCGTCCCACAGCCAAAACGACTGCAACCGATATCGAAATGTTCCGCAAGCTTCTCGATGAAGCGCGCGCCGGCGATAACGTGGGCGTTTTGCTGCGCGGCCTGAAGAAGGAAGAGGTCGAGCGCGGTCAGGTCATCGCCAAACCGGGGTCGATTACGCCGCACAAGAAATTCAAAGCGGAAGTTTACGTCCTGAGCAAGGAGGAAGGCGGCCGTCATACGCCATTCTTCACCAATTACCGGCCGCAGTTTTATTTCCGCACCACGGACGTGACCGGCACGGTCAAGCTGCCCGAAGGCGTGGAAATGGTCATGCCGGGTGATAACATCTCTATTGAAGTCGAACTGATCACGCCGATCGCGATGGAGAAGACCATTCGTTTCGCTATTCGCGAGGGTGGAAAAACCGTCGGCGCGGGTCGCGTCAGCGAAATTCTCGATTAATTTACCGAGGGAAAACGCCAGTAGCTCAATTGGTAGAGTAGCGGTCTCCAAAACCGTCGGTTGGGGGTTCGAGTCCCTCCTGGCGTGGTCTTTGGATGTTTAATTGTGGATGGTGATAATAATTATTCAATGCTTCAACGCTTTCCATGTTCACAAAGGTAAAAAACTTCTTCAGCGAAGTGAAGGTCGAGCTCCAGAAAGCTTCCTGGCCCTGGGACACGAAGGAAAAGGGATTCCGTCGCTACAAGGAGCTGACTGATTCGACCGTGGTTGTCGTCGTCGCGATGATGTTGCTCGGCGGTTATGTCGCACTCTTCGACTTTGTTCTCGTTAACTTTGTCCATTTCTTCACCCGATTACATTGATTTATGGCACAGACACTCGCAGGCAAAGATCAATGGTTCGTCGTGCACGTGCTCTCCGGTCAGGAAAACAAGGTGCGCGAGAACATCATGAAACGCGTCAAGACCGAGGAGATGGGCGACTTGATTTACGAAGTGCTCGTCCCGACAGAGCGCGTTTCGGAAATTAAAAAAGGCAAGAAGAGCGAGACGACGCGGAAGTTTTTCCCCGGCTATTTGATCGTCAACATGCATTTGCTCGATGAAAATAATCAGCTCGTCGGGCGCACCTGGTATTTCGTTCGTGATACACCCGGGGTGATCGGTTTTGCCGGCACCAAGGACAAACCGATCCCGATGCGGCAATCGGAGGTGGACAGCATGCTCGCGCAGATGAAAGAGCGCGAAGAAAAGGTGAAACCAAAAGTGAGCTTCGAAGTTGGCGAAAGCGTAAAAGTCGCGGACGGCCCGTTCCAGAACCAAAACGGCATCCTCCAAGAAATCGATCCTGAACGCGGCAAATTGCACGTCCCCGTCACAATTTTTGGCCCCGCCACTCCCGGCGAACTCGAATACTGGCAGGTCGAACGCGGCTAATCTTCCGATTTAACGATTCAATAATTTAACATATGGCGAAAGAAGTTGTTGCTCAGATCAAACTCCAAATTCCGGCGGGCCAAGCGAACCCGGCTCCTCCTGTGGGAACTGCACTCGGACCACGCGGCGTAAATATCATGGCGTTCTGTAAAGAATTTAACGCCGCCACTCAGAAACAAGCCGGCGACATTTTGCCAGTTGTGATCACAGTCTTTAAAGACAAATCATTCACCTTCATCACGAAGAGTCCCCCGGCTGCTGTGTTGTTGAAAAAGGCCGCGAACATTGCCGCCGGGTCAAAAGAACCGAACAAAACCAAAGTCGGCAAAGTGACCCGCAAACAAGTCATGGACATTGTGAAAACGAAATCCAAAGACCTGAACGCGCGCAACGAGGAAGCCGCCTTCCGCATCATCGCCGGCACCGCACGCCAAATGGGCCTCGAAATCGTCGATTAAAACGTGCCCCGTGAATGACGAAGAGCCGATCGATGTAGAACGGCATCACGCACAAACGTTGCAGCAGATGACGACTGCGGCAGAGTTAAGTGCTCCAGCGAACGAACACAAGTCATTCAACGAGTATCGGAAGGAACGCTATGATGCCTTGCAAAGTTTCGTGGCAAGCCGGCGCAAAATTTATCTCGACACGAAGTTTTGGGTCTGGCTGCGGGAACCAGCTGCTTCGCCCGATCCAGCCGCGACATCGGCTCTACTCAAACAATTGCAGCAAGGTGTGGCGGAAGGACATTTGTGTTGTCCCGTCAGCTATCCAATTTTTCTAGAAACCGCAAAGATATTTCCGCTAGCCCGTCGCAAACAACACGCCGCGACAGAGGAGGCACTTTGTGCGGGAGTTGCTTTGCGCAATCCATTCGATGTTTTCGAACTAGAAACGCTGGATTTTTTCATTCGAAATTCGCCTCACTTAAGGAATTTGCCGCTGCGCCGGGACACGGTCTGGTGCCCAGTCGGGCACATGCTTGGCGAAAAATACCCATTT
>QHOJ01000154.1 GCA_003218735.1 Verrucomicrobiota bacterium | reverse complement strand
GATCCGGCCGTTTGACGCGCTCGCAGAATCAATTGCTTACCAACAATTAAGCGGGAAAGCGGCTGCGACCATTTTCGGTCGCGTCCGCGCGCTTTACCCGGGACGGAAATATCTCGATCCGAAACAGATTTTGGTCACGCCGGATGACACTCTTCGCCTAGCGGGTCTTTCGCGCAACAAAATTGCAGCACTGAAGGATCTCGCTGCAAAGACAATCGATGGCACGGTGCCATCGTCGCGCGCGTTCGCCCGAATGAGCGACGAGGAAATCATTGCGCGTCTGATCACGGTGCGCGGCATTGGCCGCTGGACGGTTGAGATGCTCCTCTTGTTCGATCTCGGTCGGCCCGACGTCTGGCCCGTCGATGATTATGGCGTGCGCAAAGGTTTCGCCAAAACATTTGGGCGCAGGAAACTTCCCACGCCGAAAGAGCTCATGAAATTCGGCGAAAAATGGCGGCCCTATCGCTCAGTCGCTGCGTGGTATTTCTGGCGCGCCCTGGATGCGCCGAAGAAGACGAACCGGTTCGACTCACCAGAAAGTTAAAATAGTTACAAATGTTACATCGTTACAACGGCCCTTGTAACACTTTAAACATTTAACAACAGCAAACCTCGCATTGACTTTGCTTTCGCCGATCGCTAAAAGAGGACACCATGGCAATGATCCACGTTAATCGGGCTGCAACGAGTCTGGGCACATTCTCAGAAGAGGAAGTCCGCGAAGGATTACGCACCGGTCGTTTCGCGTCCACCGATCTTGGCTGGCGCGAAGGGATGGCGAATTGGCAACCGCTCTCGCAATTTCCCGAGCTCGGAGGCGCTGCTCCTGCCGCGCCGCCTCCGCAGATTAGTGCAGCATCGACAGCCGGAGCTGAAGCGCCACGCAGCGGATTGCCGTGGGACGAACGGCAGACGCGCGGATTTTTCAACGCGTTTGTCGAAACGTTGGTGATGGTTTTAACAAAACCCGATGCCGCCTTCAGGTCGATGAAGATTGAAGGTGGTCTCGTGGAACCTCTTATCTACGCTTTAATCGGCGGATGGCTGGGCGGAGTCGTGACATTTCTTTTTTCGCTCGGTTTTAAGTCCATGGGTCTGTTCGCGAACCGACATAACGCTTTCGGAATGATGACCGGCATGGGCATTGGCTCAATTGCATTTATCATCCTCCTGCCGGTAGTGATCGTAATCGGATTGTTTATCGGCGGGGCGATCGTCCATCTTTGCTTAATGATCGTCGGTGGTGCGAACAAAACTTTCGAGACCACGTTCCGCGTTCTCGCGTTTTCTCAAGGTTCGACCGGTCCGCTGCAGATGATTCCAGTTTGTGGTGGATTGATCGCCGGTGTTTGGGGGCTGGTCGTAACCTGTATCGGTCTTGCTCGCGCCCACGAAACCGAGACGGGACGGGCTGTGTTTGCCGTTTTTCTTCCGCTAGTGGTCTGTTGCGGCGGAGCGATTTTGATGGCGATTTTGGTGCCGGCGCTCATTCACATGAGAAGCCAGTGATCGCCGATCGATGCAGCTGGTGCGTCGTCATCTCGTCCCGCCCGAGCTCGATCACGAGTTAATCTGGCTGACCGTTTCGTTCGGTTCGCTGGCTTTTGCGGCAATCTGGCTTGCGCTGGGCCTGCCATGGCCGCGTTGCGCTTTTCATGATGTTACCGGTCTTCCGTGCGCCACGTGCGGCATGACGCGATCCGCAATCCAATTTTTTCACGGGAATCTTTTTGCCGCGCTGCGCTGGAATCCGCTTGTTTTTGTCGCGCTGTGCGGATTGTCGATCTTCGATGCTTACGCCTTCGTTGTTTTGGTCGCCCGTGCGCCACGCGTGCGCATCGCAAGATTCAGTTCTGCAGAAAAAGCTTTTGTCCGCGCGCTGGTCTTAACTTCTCTTGCAGCAAACTGGGGTTACCTGCTCCTGCATTGGCGCAGTTTCTAAATTGTAGGGCGTTTCTGTGAAACGCCGAGGCGTCTGACACAGACGCCCTACAAATCCGCCCATCCGCTGTTGGAAGTTGGGCGTTGGGCGCTTCTTCTTTACCTAACGAGCCGACGCCCCCTACATCATCCTCTGGCGCGCCGCGGTGCGCTCGGATGAATGCTGTCGGATCAAGCCAGCCGCGCGTATCTTCGCGATAACCAGGACCGATAAATGGCGTAATGAATTCGCGCATTTCGAAATGGAGATGCGCAAAAGGCCACTCGCGGTCCCGACGGTAGCGATTTGCTGGCCGCGCTTCACGTCGTCTCCGGCATGTACGAGCATTGTTTCAACGTGGCCGTAGTACAACTCCACATATCTGCGTAGATTGGATCGCCCAGATCGCTGTCTTCCCCGTCTATGCCGTTCAGGTCGTCGCCGAGGTGATGATTTCGGTGAAGCGCTGCGCGTTGTAAGTCAGCGCGCCGTTTTCGCTGCCGAGCGGAAAATCGAAACGAGCCGCAGTTGGAAGTGAAGCAAGCTCAATCGATGACGGAGTTCGAAACGCTGGATCGACATATTTCGGTCGCGTCAATTCCGGCCAAGGTCGAAACCAGAGTGTTGCGAAGAGTCCCACCGCAAATGCGACCGCGCTTAGCGCGATCAATCTCTTCATTGATTAACCACGACGATCACGAAGTCTGCTTTGACGATACACTGAGGCGCGAAGTTTAAGAATTTACTTCGTGCACTTCGTGTCCTTCGTGGTTGAACTTCTGGCGAATGAGAATTCTGGTCACGGGCGGCGCTGGTTTTATTGGCTCCCATCTTGTCGAAAAACTACTCGCGGCCGGGCACGACGTTGCCATCCTCGACGACTTCAACGATTTTTACGATCCGCAAATCAAACGCGAAAATGTTTCGGCCGTCTCCAAAGACGTCGCGATCCACCACGTTGACCTTCGGGACAGCGCCTCGGTGCGAAATTTATTTCATCGCGAAAAATTTGAAACGATCGCTCACCTCGCCGCCCGCGCGGGAGTTCGTCCATCGATTCAGCACCCGCAACTTTATTACGACACGAATGTCACCGGCACCTTGCACCTGCTCGATGCCGCCCGCGTGACCGGGGTCGAGCGATTTATCTTCGCGTCGAGCTCGTCCGTTTACGGCATTTCGAAAACAGTTCCTTTCTCTGAAGATCAACATCTTACTCAAACGCTCAGCCCGTACGCCGCCACAAAAATCGCGGGCGAATTTTTGTGTTCGACATACTCGTATCTTTATCAAATGCGGGTGGTCGCATTGCGCTACTTTACAGTTTACGGTCCGCGGCAACGACCCGATCTGGCGATCCATCAGTTCACGCGACGCATTTATGCGGGCCAGCCGATCGACCAATTCGGCGATGGCACGACGCGACGCGACTACACTTACATTGACGACATCATTCAGGGCACGATGGCTGCGCTTGAGTATAACGGGCCCCTTTTCGACATCTTCAATCTCGGCGAGAGCGACACGATTCAGCTCAAGGATTTGATCGCTGCAATCGAGAATGCCCTTAAGAAAAAAGCAAAAATTAACCGGCTGCCGGAGCAACCAGGCGACATGCCGTTGACCTGTGCGGACATCTCGAAAGCGAGAAAACTGCTTGGTTACAATCCAGCCACCCGATTAAGCGACGGGCTCCCTCAGTTTATCGACTGGTTTCTCGCGCGATCGAAACGATCGACGTTATAGTTTGTTTTCGATGAATTCGAGTTTGCCGTTTGATGAACGTGCCTGTTTCGTCGCAGGCCAGGCGAAATCTGGCACAACGCTTTTAGTCGCGTTGCTCGACAATCATCCCGAACTTCTCGTCCTGCCGGAAGAGACCGCGTATTTCCCCACCGTTCTCACAAAATATGCGCCGCGCGGGCGCCGCGCACAGTTTGATTATCTGACCAAACAATCGCTTTCCAACGTGCTGTTCGGCGGACCATGCAAATGGGGCAAACGCAATTATGCCGCATTTCCGCGCGAGAAATTTCTCGAAACATTTGAGCGCGCAGCGTTTGACCCAGCAAACGCTGAAGAAGATTTGCTTGTGCTCATGGTAAAAGCCTACGCAGCGACGCTTCAGCGCCCGCTCGACACCATCCGACGCTGGGTCGAAAAAACTCCGGCAAATCGCAATCACGTTCCCGCGATTCTTGCTCGATTTCCGCACGCGAAAATTCTCGTCACGATGCGCGACCCGCGTGCCATCCTCGCAGCGCAAATCGCGCTGGAGAAAACAAGAAAAACCGGGCGATTTTCGACTTATTATGTGATCGCTCACTGGCGCGTCGCAGCCAGGCTCGCGAAGCGAGTGCGTAAGGGTGATACTCCGGGTCTTGTCGTGCCGTACGAACAATTGGTCTCCGAACCGGCCAGCACGATGGAGAAAGTTTGCGCTTATCTCCAAGTCAGTTTCGATCCGGGAACGGTCCTGACGCCGACAAAAGTGGGTCAGTTCTGGAGCGGTAACTCGGCAGCGCGAACTAATTTCTCGCAGATCAGTCCGGAACCGGCGACCCGATGGCGGGGCGAACTTTCGGACGAAGAAATCGGCTGGGTGGAGTGGCACTGCCGCGATCTGATGCCGGCATTTGGGTATGAGCCGAAACTGAGCCGGCGCGAGTTGCGATATTTTGTCCGGCCAATTCGAGGCGAACGCACGCGTGAGTATTTAAAGTCTCGCCTCTATTCCTTCCGCGATGATTGGATCCGGCGCTAGAATCTGTAGCACATAAACGACGACTGCCCGCCATTCGTTCCACTTGCAATCTTGGCCGCACGCGCGATAATCGGGCCGAGATGTCGGGAATCTTCTTCGATCTTCCGAGCCTCCGTTTTCTGCGACGATTCAGATTTTTTGAAAATATGATGCGAACTTTTGCATCTCGACTGCTTCGTTGGTTGAGCGCGCAGGCTTGCGATTCGAGACAACTATATTTCCGACTCAACGAGGCGGAGTTTCCAGCGGCGTCGCAGAGTGCTTGCAAATTGTTTGAATGGACCCTGAGTGATTCGCGCGCCGCAGGCTGTGCATCGATCGATGCGCTCCGCCCATTTAACCATTGGGTCAACCTTAAGGATCAACATGAACTCTTATTCATCCGGGAGACGTCCCCGCCATTCGCGCGGTGGATCCCGACGCAGGAGCAGTGGGCGCCCGCGTCCTCGACAGGAGGAAGCGAAAGCTCAGAAGAAAACGTTCTGGCAGCGGGTCGCAGCATTTTTTGGAAACGGCAGCGCCAAAAAACCGGCAACGACTGCGCGCAACGGTGCGCAGCCGTCCCGACCGCAACGCAAACCTGAGACGGTCGAAGTCACTTCGCCGCGTCTTTATGTCGGCAACTTGTCCTTCGACGCCACCGAGAGCGATCTCTTCGAATTGTTCAACGGCGTTGGGCACGTGCAAAACGCTGAGATCGTAAGTTACCGGCATAATCAGCGCTCGAAAGGTTTTGCCTTCGTCCAGATGCAGACCGTCGAGGAGGCAAAACGCGCTGTGCAGGAACTGCATGACAAAGAATTCCTCGGTCGTCGGCTCGTCGTTAGTGGCGCGAAGTCCAGCGAGCATCAGATGCGGGGTTAAAAGGTAGCGATTAGCTTTAATCGGGAGACGCTGCGCTTGAAGCGTGCGTCTCCCGATTTTTGTTTTTGCCAACGATATATGGCGTCTTTGTCAGACGCCGATGTAAGTTTGCGGCGTTTCACAGAAACGCCCTACAACACACATTCTTGTCGCTCGTGTAACCGCTATTTGTCATTCCGAGCGAAGTCGAGGAATCTCTCATTGTTAACAGTAAGAGGTAAGAGATGTCTCGACTTCGCTCGACATGACAGCTGAACAGCAACGGCTTCACGGTCACGACGCAAAGGGAGTTTTCTTCATCGTCGGACCCACCGCGACTGGTAAATCCGAGCTGGCGGCTGATGTCGGGCAGAAAATTGGCGCGGAGATTATCAACGCGGATGCTTTCCAAATCTACCGCGGACTCGATCTTTTAACAGCGAAGCCCGATGCTGCCACGATTGCCAAAGCGCCACATCATTTGATCGGCACAGTGCCGCTTCAGGAAGAGATGAACGCGGAGAGATTTCGGCGCGCCGCCTCGCGCGTCATCGATGAAATTCATTCCCGCGACAAGCCGGTCCTGGTCGTGGGAGGCAGTGGACTTTACATCAAAACGTTGACGCATGGCCTGGCAGGTGTGCCCGAAGCTGATCCAAACCTGCGCGCGCAATTGAACGAGATGACTCTCAATGAATTGCGCCGCCGGCTTGGCGATCTTGATCCGGAAACAGCGCGCAAGATCGACATGCAGAATCGACGTCGCCTCGTGCGCGCTGTGGAAATCTGTTTGCTGACCGAGAAGCCAGTTTCGTCGCAGCGGACCCAATGGAGATCTATAGCCGGGGTCGATGACCCGGCCCGGCCGGGATCAACGATCCCCGATTCAGGCGTGTTCGTTTTTCGCGGCCGCGATGAGCTTTACACGCGAATTAACAACCGAGTGGAAGCAATGTTTAAAAATGGCGTGATCGAAGAAGTGCGGGCAGCGGGAGCGACGAGTTCAACCGCGTCAAGGATGATCGGTTTAGATGAGATTCGTGAATTGCTCGAAGGCAGGATGTCCCTCTTGCAATGCATCGCTGCGATTCAGCAAGCCACCCGCCGTTACTCCAAAAGGCAGTTGACCTGGTTTCGGCGACAAAGTAATTTTGAGCCGCTGAACTTATCGCTTCTCAGTCACAACGAAGCCGCGAAATGGATGCTGCTGCGGGTGCGTCGCTCCTTGGCACACAGGAATGATTGAAACGCGCCCGCAAAAAACTCAGGAGCGGGCGCTCCTGATTGGCCTCGAAAAAGAAGGCGTCTCGAAATGGGACTTGCAGGATTCGCTCGCAGAATTGCGCGAACTGGCGAATTCCGCCGGTGCGCAGGTTGTTGATACCGTCACGCAAAAATTACAAAAACCGACTGCGCCGTATTACATCGGCCGCGGCAAGGCGGAAGCGATCAAAGACTCGTGCCAGGAGCGACACGTTACTTCGGTGATCTTTGACGATGAACTTTCGCCAGCGCAGGGTCGGAACCTGGAGAATTTATTCGCGCGAAAAGTTCTCGATCGGACACAGCTGATCCTCGATATTTTTGCGCAGCGCGCTCGCAGCCGGGAAGGTCGGTTGCAAATCGAGCTGGCCCAGTTGCAATATCTTTTGCCGCGCCTTACCCGGATGTGGCATCATTTGTCACGGCAGACTGGGGGAATCGGCACGCGCGGTCCTGGTGAGACGCAGTTGGAAGTCGATCGCCGCCGCGTGCAGGAACGGATCGCGCGACTCGAGCGTGAGCTGGAGGCGGTAAGAAAAACGCGTGCCGTGCAAAGGCAGGGCCGCAAGCGGCATCAATGGCCCGTCGCCGCTGTGGTCGGCTATACGAATGCGGGCAAATCGACACTGTTGAATTTGCTCACCGGCGCGGACGTTGTCGCGGTGGATAAACTTTTTGTTACGCTCGATCCGACTACGCGCAGTTTTGTTCTCCCTAACAAACAGCGGGTGTTGCTGACCGATACGGTCGGGT
>QHOJ01000153.1 GCA_003218735.1 Verrucomicrobiota bacterium | reverse complement strand
TTCGCGCGGATATCATTTTGAAAGCAACCAAAGTGGACGGTGTTTATGATCGCGACCCCAACACCGACGCAAATGCGAGGCTCTACGAACGCGTTACTTTTACTGAAGCGCTCACGAAACGATTGCAAATCATGGATTCAACCGCGTTCAGCCTTTGTATGGATAACAAAATCCCCATCGTGGTCTTCGCTATGAACAAACCGAGCAACATCCGCGATGCCGTGCTCGGGCGAAAAGTCGGGACGCTCGTTTGCGATGAACCCGAACCGAAGTAAAAATTTAGCCGCATGAGCAGGGACGACATTCTTCTCGACGCTGAGATGTCGATGGAAAAAAGCGTCGACTATATGACGCACGAATTTGCCGCCGTGCGCACCGGGAAAGCCTCGCCCGGGCTGGTCGAGAATGTCGATGTTGCGGCGTATGGGTCGACCATGAAGTTAAAGCAGCTTGCATTGATCACCACGCCCGAGCCGCGCTTGCTCGTCGTTCAGCCGTTTGATGCCAGTACAGTCCAGGACGTCGAACGTGCGCTCAAGGAATCCAAGATCGGCATCACGCCAAACGTCGACGGGAAGATTATTCGGCTCCCGATTCCAGAGTTGTCGGAAGAGCGGCGCAAAGATCTTGTCCGCTCGCTCAGCAAAATGGCAGAGGAAGCGCGCGTGCGTGTTCGGGAGAATCGACGCGCGGCGCTCGATGAGGCGAAGAAACTTAAAGCCACCGGCGAATTAAGCGAAGATGGATTGCACGATTTGGAGGCCGAAGTGCAAAAGCTAACGGATCGGTTCGTCAAGTCGGTGGACGATCACCTCAAGCATAAAGAAGCTGAGATTATGAAGGTCTGATCGCGCCCAAGATCGGCCTCTCTACGATCGACAATTGATTTAAAGGGCGTGTGTGGGAGACGCCAATTTCTACAGCCGAACCAGATCGACCAGGAACTGGCACCAAAGATAAAGCATCCCGCGCCACGAATATTTTACATCGCCTGTGGCAGTCTGCTTGAGAACGCCCTTGGCGATGTTATGCGCGATTTGATCGCGCAGATCGTTTTCGATTTCCGTTTCGATACGCTCTTCATCCAACATATCGATCGCGTCTGCATTCACGCCGTTCCGGCAGAGAAACTCGCGATGGCTTTGATAAAGCTGCCCAAAGGATTGATCAGGGCGCTGGCGGTTGATGCGAAACTGAGGAGTCACTTTCAGGCCGTAGGAGAGCGGATAATTCCAGGTCGTCCAAATGGTCCCTCCCTTGGCCCGCGATGAAATGCGCAAATAATAAAACGAGAGATCATGCTGCTCGTTCAGGCAGATCGCAGCCTGGGCTCGATCTTCCTCCTTGTAAAACAAACGGAAAAACTGGCGGTAATCCTCCCAATCCCAGCCGGTATCACCCACATGGACGAAGCCTTCGCTCTCTATCCCGCGCGTGATTTCAGTTAGGGCAGGAAAACTATCCGAGGACGGAGGGCTTTTCGGCCGGAGCTGTTTTTCTTTTGGCAACCGAAGCGCGCGAATGCGCGTAAGGATTTCAAGCCACGGCAGAAAGAGCCAGCTCAGGGCGGCAGCCAGCCCAAGCACCCAGCTGCCTGTTATAAAAAAGATCGCCAGGAATGAAGCGACGAGAATACCGAGCGCGCCCGCTTTTTGTGAATACGAGTTTTGAAAACTGCGCAGGCCGACGCTGAGCATCGCCACGCCGAGCGTTAAAAAAACACCAAATAGCATTAGGGATTAATCTCGTGCTCGTTCAGAAATTTTTCGAGCTGATCGGTGTCGAAATTCGCCAGGATCCTGTCGCCCGCCACGAACGTCGGAACATAAGTTTGCTCGGAAAGTTGTTTCATCTCTTCATATGCGTGTCGATCTTTGCCGACATCAACGACATCGAAACGATAGCCTTTCTCGGTGAGATAATCCTTCGCGTCAATACACCATGAGCACCATTCACGACTGTAAAGCCTTAGTTCCATCGGGACGCGCTAATAAACTGTCGCTTTCGAGCACGTCAACCGAGAGGCGGTGTTTCAGTAAGCCTTCGCCCAGACCACACGCCGCGAGCTTGGTTTACCTGTGAAAATGCATTCTCCGTGCTCTGCAGAATCGTCGAGTGGGATAACTCGAATGGTAACTTTGAGATCGCTCTTGATTTGTTCTTCGACCTCACGAGAGCTGTTCCAGTGCGCCAGGGCAAATCCACCATGAATTTCGGGTTTCTCGGAATTCGCCGGAGTAAAGAAATCGTAGAATTCCTTTTTGGAATCGATTATCCGTGTGTGATCGTCGCGGAATTTTGTCGCGCGATCGTAAAGATTTTTTTGAATCGACGTGAGAATTTCAGGCGCGCGCCGAACGAATTCCTCCATCGGTATAGATTCTTTCGTTTTTATCCCTCGATCGCGCCGGCTTACTTCGACGGAATTTTTCTCCAGATCGCGCGGGCCAATCTCAACACGGAGCGGCACACCCTTTTTGATCCACTCCCAATTCTTGACGCCGCCGCCGATGTCGCGCCGATCGCCTTCCACCTCGATCGGTAGATCGACATAGCGCATCTCGCGTAATTGCTTGGCGACTTTGTCGCAGGTTTCGAGCACGGCAGCCCGCGTTTGTTCCTTTGGCGTGATCGGCAAAATTACGATCTGCGTTGGTGCAATGCGCGGCGGCAGCACGACTCCGTCATCATCGCCATGCGCCATCACCACCGTGCCGACAAGTCGCGTGCTCATGCCCCAACTCGTGGTCCACCCATATTCCTGTTTGCCTTCGCGGTTCTGAAACTGAATCCCGCTCGCGCGCGCAAAGTTTTGCCCGAGAAAATGCGACGTGCCAGCCTGGATTGCCCTTCTATCCTGTACCATCGCTTCAATCGACAAGGTTTGCACAGCCCCGGGAAAACGTTCGCTCTCGGATTTTTCGCCGCTGAAAACCGGAACAGCCAGATGATCGCGCACGAAACGCTCATAAACATCGAGCATCTGCTTCGTTTCCGCCCGCGCTTCAGCCTCGGTCTCGTGCACGGTGTGTCCTTCCTGCCAAAGAAATTCAGTCGTGCGCAGGAAGAGCCGCGGCCGCATTTCCCACCGGACAACATTCGCCCATTGGTTAATCAGGACGGGAAGATCGCGGTACGATTGCACCCATTTCGCGTAACTGGCGCCAATGATTGTTTCTGACGTTGGCCGAACCACCAGCGGCTCAGTGAGCGGGTTTCCCGGCCTCAATTTTCCATCGGCATCAGCTTCGAGGCGGCTGTGCGTGACGACTGCACATTCCTTAGCAAAGCCTTCGACGTGCTCGGCTTCTTTCGCGAAATAACTCAGGGGAATAAAAAGTGGGAAGTATGCATTGCGATGTCCCGTGCCCCGAAACATGGCATCGAGCTGCCGTTGCATGTTCTCCCAAATCCCGTAGCCCCACGGCCGAATGACCATGCAGCCGCGCACGTCCGAAGGTTCAGCCAGTTCGGCTGCGCGAATCACTTGCTGATACCATTCAGGGAAATCTTCCTCGCGCCGCGGCGAAATCGCGGTTTTTGCAGCGTTGGCGTTCATTCTGGAAGGCGTTTCACGGAAGAGCCAAATGTAGGGCGGCTGCGTCAGCCGCCAACTGGGATTTTATGACGTCCCGGCTGGAAAATGACCAGTCGCCATTTGGCTTTCAGCGAAAATTTGACACTCCCTGCCGCGTCCCGTAGTTTTCGTGCCTTTTCCGCAGTAATGAAAACGTTTTCCGCCAAAGCCAGTGAAGTCCCACGCAAATGGTGGGTAATCGATGCGAAGGACCAAGTGTTGGGCCAGGTCGCGGTAAGGGCCGCCAACTTGTTGCGAGGCAAAGAGAAGACGATTTTCACTCCGCACGTCGATACTGGCGATTTCGTTGTCGTCATTAACGCTGACAAAGTGCGATTGACCGGAAGGAAAGAGGATCAAAAAAGTTATATGAGCTTTTCGGGATACGTGGGCGGCCACAAGTCAGAGAATGTCCGGGCACGCCGTGTCCGCCATCCGGAATTGCTGATTGAGAGGGCGGTCCGCACAATCGACTTGGCCGAGCAGTTTATCGAAAATTAAAGGTCTACTGCGGCGATTCTCATCCGCATGCCGCGCAGCAGCCGGAGGCCCTCAAGTTATCCAGCCAATAATCTTATGCCGCAAACACAGGAACTTATCGCCACGGGTCGCCGTAAGACTTCAGTCGCGCGTATCCGCATGATTCCGGGCACAGGCAAGATTGACATCAACGGTCGCAGCTTTGAAGATTATTTTCCCACCGCGCCATTGCAGAACGTTGTGCTGCAGCCACTTCAAACCGCAAAGCTGGTGAATTCCTACGACCTCTCGATCAACGCGAGCGGCGGTGGCACAAGCGGACAGGCCGGTGCGGTCCGTCTCGCGATTTCCCGCGCACTTCTTCAAGTGGACGCTAATTTACGCGGCAGACTCAAAACTGAGGGCCTGCTTCGACGGGATCCGCGCATGAAAGAGCGGAAAAAATCGGGTCAACCCGGTGCCCGGAAACGTTTTCAGTTCTCGAAACGATAATTTCTCGAGCTGGAGGCGCTCGGTCCGGCGTATCCCAAATATTAGAATGCCGGCGGCGCGTACATCCTCCAGTTATTTTGGTTTCGCCGGCGTCGCGCTTGGCGCCGCCAAAAATGGCGGGATCTCCGATGTTGGTGCTGGCTCCGACGAGACGCTCGGTTTCAACAAGCGCAATTCTTGGGCGGCCTCGCCGGCCCAAAAGCTTTCCCGGTAACGTGTGAGGATCGTCTCGCAGAGGCGCCGAGCTTCCTCGGTTTGGTTCTTCTGCTTCAAAAGATACACTTGCGAAAGCAGCGCGAGTGGCGCGTTGAAACTGTTTGGGTAGGTCGATGCGATCTGTTGGTACATTGACAATGCCTGATCATTTTTTCCCATCGACTCCAGATTGGCCGCCATCGCCATTTTCGCCGTACTCACCAGTTCGTGATCCGGATTCTTGTTGATAAAAACTTGAAGCGTCGTGTTCGCGTCCGCGAATTTTTTTTCTTTCCGCTGCGCTTCGGCCAACAGAAGATAAGCGTCAGCGGCCGCGGCCGTGTTCGGGTAATTCGCAATCACTTGCTGATATGCTCCGGCGCTCTTTGCGCTGGCTAACATTGCCGATGCCGCCGCGGCGTTGCGATCGATGTAAAATCGATAGCCTCCAAAACCGATAATGGCGAGCAAGACAATGATCAGAGCCGCAATTATTTGGCTTTTAAAACGATCCCAAAACACGCGCGTTTCAAGCGCTGCATCGTACGAAGGAGGCGGGACTGTCGGCATAATTGATGTCGATGCTACGCTGGGATTCAACCCCTGCGAGCGTCGTCTTATGCCACGCGAAAGTTTTCCGCGCAAGCATTACGCGGTCGTTCGCTCGCCTGATTCGGTCGCGGCGAAATCATACTGCGGCTGCCGAAATTATCATATAGACAATCACGGCCACGGCAGCGGTCAGGATAATAGCTGTGATTGCCATGACCATGCGCGGGTCGGCTTCGATCTCACCCCGTTCGATGGCCCGATTGACCACGCGATACCGCCATGCCGCGAAGACTGTCAGCACTCCTCCGAGACCGATCATGCATTCCCCGAGCACTTCAGAGATGCCGGTGTGGCGCACGCGCATCGCCGGATTCGCGCCGGAAGACATCTCGCGCATCCACAGGCTGAATCGCGCAATCACGAATCCCAGACTCATCACGGCGATGCTAGTCCGCACCCAGGCGAGAAATGTTCGCTCGTTGGCGAGAATCTCAGCCTCGATCTTGTCCGGGTCGAGTCGCCCCTTTTCGTGTTGAGCATTCGTCATCTCCTTGGAAGTGGTCGTTCAATTATCAATTCGTTTTGCTAATCGCACACGGCCTTGCGCGCAGCATGGCCGAAAGTGTTAACTCTACCACATGAACCTATGGCAAGAATATTGGACCCCGGTCCGCGTGTTTCTCGGCCTCGGCG
>QHOJ01000152.1 GCA_003218735.1 Verrucomicrobiota bacterium | reverse complement strand
CATTGGAGAACTTCCTGCTCACCCGCATGATTTCATTTGCGTTGGTGATCCCCTCAAAATACGAGCGGCGTCCCGCCTTGCCGTCTGAAGTCTTCGAGGAGACCATGAGCGGTTCGTAACGCGGGCGGAACCGTGACCGGATCATCAGCGCACCGTTACTGCCGATAGTGGAATCGATGAAATGTCGCGCGAAGCCCTGGGTCTGTGCCTGGGTGCAGATGAAAAT
>QHOJ01000151.1 GCA_003218735.1 Verrucomicrobiota bacterium | reverse complement strand
ATCCAACCTGCACAGTGCGCTTGTGCACGATACCGCCTTTCACGATCAGGGCTTGATCGACAAGCAGGGCGCGCGTCGGCACGAGCAGAACATTTTCGCGTGTCCCGGTAATGATGTTCATTTCGCCAGTCATTCCGGCCATCAAATTGTCGGGCGGCTTTTCCATCTCCAAGACAACGGTGTAGCGCTGCGTGGTCGGATCCGCGGCGGGTTGGACCGACGTGACGTGCGCGGTGAAGGTTTTAGTTCGATAAGCGTATAACTGCAGCTTTGCCTTCATCCCCGGTTTCACTTCACCAACGTCCTCCTCGTTCACTTCGCCACGGACGTAATTTTTGCGCGAAGCCACCGTGAAAAGCTCATTGCCTTCCGAGACCAGTTCGCCATCGATCGTCTGGATGTTTGTGAGAAGTCCATCGATGGGTGCCCTTACTTCGGAGTTCTTCATCTGCGCTTCCAGTTTTTTCGCAGTTTCTTCCAGAGCATTGAGGTTGCGATCTCGATCGATTCGCTCCGTCTCGACGGCGCTGCGCAAGCGATTTACTTCGCTTTTCGCCTTCGCGTAATCCACCGCCGGCACGTTTCCTGAGGAGACCACTTTGGATAACCGTTCCAAGTTGTCTTCTGCTGCTTTCAGCGGTTCCGATGAGGGAACCGGGACTGCGGCGCGCTGGATTGCGGCCTGTAAGTCCGCGCGCGCTTGCTTCAGTAGTCGAGCAGTTGTCTCATCGGCAATGGTCGCCAGCAACTGTCCTTTCTCAACGCTTTTGCCGATTGCACCGCGCCCGGTCGAGAAAGGCTCTGCCAATTGGATGAATCCGGAGTTTTGAGCGCGAACATGCGGCGCAAACGCTGGCTCAATCCGCACCGTGCCATAGACCGCTGAGATCGCAGTGCCGCGCTGCACTCTGGCCACCTCCGCTACCGGCAGGAAAAAATACCAGACAATGGCAAAGAGAAGGACCAGAAGCGCCCCACCAACCCACAAGACCCTTTTTGATTCCGGCAATTTCAATTGCTGGAACTAATGCACGTTTTGCGCGGTGTCGTCCGAAAATTGAAAATAACGCCCAGTGGCGCGGTCCCATTCGGCCCCGGCGATATTGTGCTGGTAAATGGCGTCCAGCAATCCGCTTCTGGTCTCCAGAAAGGCGCTTTGAGTAGTGCGGTATTCGAGTGGCGACGCCAGACCGTTGGCCAGATTTTGCTGCACAGCCTGCGCGCTTCCCTCCGCAGCCTCGGAGGCCGTGGCGAGTGATCTTTCACGGACCTCGGTTGTCTTAAGATAGTTCGCGATATGCGAGACGTCGCGGGGGATATCAGCTTCCAGCTTACGACAGGTCAGTTCGTTTATCTCCCTTGCCGAACGCGCTCTCAGAACTGCGCCAGCTACCTTGCCGTTGTCGATGACGTGCCATGTATAGCCAGCCCTCTCAATGATTTCGGATGAAAGAAAATCCTGCGTCTTGCTCGTTGAGCCTTCGCGATGAATTCCTGTGACCGGGACGTACTCACCGGAAATCCTTCCGGTCACAGCGGGATAATAGTCCGCTGCGATGATCCGTTGATCTTCGTTGGCGGCGCGCACGAATAAACGCGCGAGCTTGAGATCGGCCCTTCTCTGCAAAGCCGCCGCTGTTTCGGAGTCAAGATCGACGCGCATTGGGACAAACTGGAGCTTACCTTCGGGCTCGGGCAACGATGTCTTTGCAGGATCGATCGCCATCGCTTCAGCCAATTGCAATTGCGCGTCCAGATACGCCCGATGCGCGCTCTCAATCTGCGGATCCAGCTCGGAGGCTTGGACAGTCGCACTTACAAATGCGCTTCGATCGGCCAGCCCGGCTTCATAACGATTTTTCTGAGTAGCAACATTCTCTTGTAGTCTTTGCCGTTGTTCGTTTCGGATGGATTCCAGCGACCGACTATAGAGCGCCGTGTAAAACGCCAGCCGCGCCGCGTGTAGCTGCCCTACGATGGCGACATTCAATTGCTGTTGTGCTATCAAAACTTCGACATCCCCACGCCGGAGGGAGGGCGGTATGTCTGCGTTGAACAACGTCTGCGTGAGAAAGCCGCGTCCCACGGCAAAGCCTTTAATTCCACTCTCACCGGCCCGGTGACCGGCCTGAACGCCGGCCGGCACGCCCACTTCGAAGCGAGGCCAGATGACGGAGCGGATTTCTTTCAAGCGTAGTTTGCAGAACCGTCTCCAGGGTGAGGGCGCGACTTGTGTGCGCACAAAGCGTCAGAAGTAGAACGAAGACCTTCACACCGAGCGTCACGAGCGCTTGGGAGCGCACGCTTCCAGCTTGCTCGTGTCGGCATCGTGCCGACGCGCCAGTGCCCAGCAAGATGCCGAACATTGCGCGCAAGATGCGTGCGCTCCCCCTGCAGCGGCCCCCAATAAAAAGAAGAACACGTCGTTTCATCGCTGGCTTAGTTTTGCGGGCGGGCGGGCCAAATCGGCAGCTTGCGCTGCGCTGTGGTTTTCGTTCCTGGTATTCTTGATTTTTGATCCAAAATCGAGCGCTTCGGCAGAACTCGCGCAGGCGTGTGCGAGACGGGCGAGAGCCACGTTGTGCAAATAAATTGCGCTTAATCGGGTGGTGCGAGTCCGAGTGACATCGGATGCGGCTTGCAGAATGTCGAGTTGTGTTCCTAATCCGGCAGCGAAATTGCCTTTGGCAATCTCAAGAGCCTGATCTGCGGTCTGAACATTTCTTGTCTCTGTTTCGAGCACGCGTTCAGCCTGTTCGAGATCGAAAAATGCACCGCGCACTTCCGAGGCTACAGAGCGGCGAGCTGCTGCCAGAGCCTGCACCGCTGCTTCGCGGCGGGCGCGCGTTGCCTGCATCCGCCCTTTGGTGGCAAACCCATCGAAGATGTTCCAAGTCGCGTTTATCCCCACGATGCCCCCGTAATTAAATTCTTGACCGACCTCTGGATCGCGCTCGCTGTAAACCTCGTACCCGGAAAAGGCCCGGACATGCGGGCGCAAAGCGCTCCGGTCAAGAATATATTGTTGGTCTTCGATCTCGATATCCTTCTGCCGGGCTTTGATTACCGCCCGATTTGCATCGGCCCGGGCCAGGCAGCCGTTCAGATCCGGATGATTCGGTTGATATTGCAATTCCCCAGAAACCTCAAAGGGCGCTGCCGCGGCTCCCGGAGGTGCGTCCGTGCCAAAAAGCTCGCCCAGCCGGAGGTAGGAATTTCTCAATTGCGTCTGAGCGTTGAAAAGTTCTGGCTGCTCGTTGGCCAGGGCCACTTCAGCGCGTTGCACGTTCAATTTGCCAACAATGCCGGCACTGAGACTCTGCTGCTGGCTCTTCAGTTCCTCGTCCAAGACGCGCACGGAATCCTGGCGCACACGGACCTTCGCCCGATTTAGGAGAAGTTCATTGAAAGCGATCCGCACATCCATAGCCACGCGACTGACAATTTCCTGAAGCTCGTAATTTGCCTTATCGATGTTCAAATGCGCGATGGCTACCTGGCTGGTCACCGCTCCGCCAGTATAAAGATTCTGTTCGACCTGCAGCCTTGCATTGTAATCTTCCTCCCGGAGTCGCGTTTCGCTCTGTTGCTGTCGTTTATCGTACAGCCCGCTCGAGCTTAACGACGGAAGATATCCCGAGCGCGCTTCAACCCAGCCGCCGCGCGCTCCCTGCACTTTTTTCCGCGCGATCGCAATTTCCGGATTCTGCGCCTGGGCAAGCGCGACCGCTTCTTCAACGGTGTAATTGGGGACAGCAGCCTGTGATGCCACGGGCAACTCAAAAGTGAGCGCCAGCGCTATAGCCGCAAACTCCAAACGCATTTCGATTATTTCCTCGGCAGGGGGTTCTTCTCAATAAAAATCCCTCTCGCTTTTTCCTTATAACAGTTCTTGCAAGCTGGCGCGACCTCGGACACATTCCGTCTTTTATAGCAGGCACAGCCGCTGCGCCAGGTTGACACGATGATGAACCGAAGCGGCCACGCTTTTGTCATTTCATGAGAAAAATACGAATCGCCATTGTTGGGGTTGGTAATTGCGCCAGCTCGCTCGTCCAGGGAATAAATTTTTATCACGGCTCGTCACCCAACGGGTCAGGCAACGGACTGATGCATCGCCAGATCGGCTCCTACCAGCCAGGCGACATTGAGGTCGTCGCCGCGTTCGATATCGATCGTCGCAAAGTCGGCCTCGATGTCAGCAAGGCGATATTCTCGCCGCCTAATTGCACAAAAGTCTTCTGCGACAAAATCAGGTTGACCGGCGCAATCGTGAAAATGGGCTGCGTGTTCGACGGTTTTGCCCCTCACATGCGCGATCAGGATCCGTTGCGCACGTTTCTCCCACTGGAAAAGGAATCTACTCGCGAACAAATCGTCGCCGAACTGCGTGATTCCGCGGCGGAACTCATGGTCAATTATCTCCCGGTCGGCTCCGAAGACGCGACCCGCTTCTACGCCAGTTGCGCGCTCGAAGCTGGCCTCGGTTTTGTCAACAACATCCCGGTTTTCATCGCCAGCGATCCAGTTTGGGCCAAACGCTTCGCCGAGAAAAATCTGCCTGTGATTGGCGATGACATCAAAGCACAATTGGGCGCGACCATTCTGCATCGAATGATTGTCGATCTTTTCCGCAAACGCGGAGTAAAACTCGAGCGCACTTACCAATTGAATACCGGCGGCAATACCGATTTTCTCAACATGCTGAACCGCACCCGGCTCGCCTCGAAAAAAGTTTCGAAGACGGAAGCCGTTCAATCGGTCATCGGCGAGCGTCTTGCCGACGAAAATATCCACATTGGCCCGAGCGACTACGTGCCGTGGCAGCTCGATAACAAGATTGCGTTTATCCGCACGGAGGGCCGCCTCTTCGGCGATGTGCCCATGGAGATCGATGTGAAACTTTCTGTCGAAGATTCCCCGAACTCGGCCGGGGTGGCAATTGACGCGATCCGTTGTTGTAAACTCGCGCTCGATCGCGGTATCGGCGGCGTGCTCCATTCCGCCTCCGCCTTTTTCTCCAAACACCCGCCCGTGCAAATGACCGACGACGAAGCCTATCGCTGCGTCGAACAATTCATCCGCGGCGAGCGCGATCGCTAAGCAGTCTAATCGCGGCGAGACGGATTCCGCCTATCTTCTTCGCGGCTTTCATCTTGCACTAAAAATCATCGGGCGCACCCAGCCGCATTTCTTCGTCGAGCTTCGCGGGCGGGAGTTGTTCCAGCCGGTTCCATTCCTCCTGCAATTCGTCTGCCGTGTAGAGCAACAAACATCCAAGCGCGGTCGAAAACAAACCGGCTTCCACGTCCAAGCGCGTAATCTCGCTCACTGCTTTCCAATAAGCCGCCAACTGCGGACGGTAACGTGAGCGAAAACTTTCTATCTCGCCTAACGAAACGCTGTTCGTTTTCCAATCAAGCAGGAAACACCGGCCCGCTTTACGATCGATCATGAGCGAATCGATCAATCCTTCGAGTACGCTGCGGTCGTTTCTGCGCCAAGAGAATGGAAACTCGCGATGAAATTGCGTTTCACCGCTCGCGAGAAACCGAGCCGTGCCGGCGTCGCTGAACAAATTCTGCCGCGTGACCTCCCAGTCTTTCGTTGCGGATTTTGCCTCGGGACAACTCGGCAATTGCTTTTCGAATAACTTCTGCGCGTAATCGATTCCGGCCTTCCAATCGAGGCGCTCGAAAAATTTGTGCCACCAGCCGCCGTACAGCGTGGCCAGATTATCCAGCCGCGAACGCGTTCGCACTTCCGCTGGAACTTCCGCGTCGAGCGCGCTCGGCGTGAACTTGCGCACGAACTTCGAACCGCGCTTTACTGCGCGCTTGAGTTCGCGAGCTGTTAACGGTTCGATCTTCACTTCGGATGTTTCCGGCACGGAGGAAGACGTTTCGGAATCTTCGATGGTTTCGGTCGTGCTCGCCCGCTCATCGAATTCGCCGGAATAACCGTCCTTCCCGCAAAGCAACCGGCGAAGCTGTGCTGTCTTGGGAAGTTTACCTTCGGTGTTGGAAAAAATTTCCTGATCAAGCACGAGCACGAGTGTGTGGCGCGCGCGTGTCGTGGCGACATAGAGAAGGCGTTCGAGTTCTTGCTGTCGTGCGAGCTCGATCGCGTCTTTCAAATCCTTCGATTTGTCTTCTTTGCCGAAGGCAATTAAGAGCTCGCCGGTCGCGAGCGGTTTCACGAAATGTGGATAGGGGTGACTCGGTGGCCGTAGGTCGCGCGCGAGAAACGGCACAATCACCGCCTGCCATTCCGAGCCTTTCGCCTTATGCGAAGTGATGAGCTGGATCGCGTTGTCGTCGGCAGAAAAACGAACGGCACGCGGCATCGTGAAATCGTTGCGCAAGTGTTCGGCGAATTCCGTCAGGATCATTCCGCTCGCTTCCGCTTCCGCGGCTTGCGCGAGCAACGCGTCGAGTTCGCGCGGGAGATCGCCGAACTCCGTCGGGGGCAACAGGAGCAAACGTTGACGCAATTGCGTTTGCTTGACGATCAACGCAACTGCGTCGAATAACGCCAGGCCTTCCGCGCGTTGACGAATTTCCGCGAGCGTGCGCAGATGCGAGGAAATTTTCCCAGCAACCGGCAAGACCTCGTCGATGCGAAATCTCGTTTTCTGCGCTTCAGCAAAAATCGCGAGATCATGATCGGACACGCCGAAAATTTCGCGGAGCACACCGACGATTTCGTAGGCGTTGAGCGGGTCGGTCATGATCGTAAGAAGCGCGGTCAGCCACGCATAGGCCGCGCTGTCGCCTTTCACATCGCGCTCAGATTGGATCGCTACCGGCAGACCGGCGCGCCGCAGTGCCGCCGCCACCGTTTGCAGCCAGGCTTTGCGCGGGCAAAGAATTGCCACCT
>QHOJ01000105.1 GCA_003218735.1 Verrucomicrobiota bacterium | reverse complement strand
ACCGCTCGCAGAAATCCGGCCAGACTTGGTTTTACCGAACCAAACGAAAACTGTGCGCGAGTTGCTCGCGCAACTTGATGAATCAGGTAAAGTAGTCCGCCATTCCAGCGGCTGGGAAGCGCAATGAAAGATTTTTGTGAAATGAAGCGTCGGGGACAGAAGATTACGGCGCTGACCGCGTACGACTATCCGACGGCGCGTTTGCTTGACGAAAGCGGGATCGACATCATTCTGGTGGGCGATTCGTTAGGAATGGTGGTGCTCGGCTATCCAGACACCACGCGCGTGACGCTTGACGAGATGTTGTCTCATACGCGCGCGGTGGCGCGCGGGGTAAAAGAGGCGCTGCTCGTCGCCGATATGCCGATTCACACGTACGACACACCGGAGCAAGCGGTGAAAACCGCAAAACGATTCGTCGATGCTGGCGCACAAGCGGTGAAGCTCGAAGGCGGCACAAGCCATGTCACGCAGATCGAAGCGATCACCCAGGCAGGAATTCCGTTCATGGCGCACATCGGCATGCTGCCGCAAAGTGTGCGGGAGGAGGGCGGCTACAAAGTCAAGGGGCGCACACAATCAGAAGCGGAGGCGTTGATTGCCGATGCTCGCGCGGTGGAAAAGGCCGGCGCGTTCTCCGTGGTGTTGGAGATTGTGGTCGCGGACATCGCCAAACAAATCACGAACGTGATCGGCATCCCGACGATCGGCATCGGATCAGGCGAGCATTGCGATGGCCAAATTTTGGTCACGCACGATCTGATCGGTTTATTCCCATGGTTCACACCCAAATTTGTTTCGCCCGAGGCGCGCGTGGCGGACGAAATTCGACGGGCGGCAACTGCCTTTATTGAGCGAACGCGAAGCGGCAACGTGTTGTCTAATTCGGCCGACAAGTGAAGCGCGCTGTGCGTTTGACAATCTTGTCGCGTTACCGGTTTGTCTTGCTGTAGCAATGAGAATTTCCGAGTTCGATGATTTCGAGACCTTCGAGACCGAGGGATTGCTTACCGGCAGTAGGGAACACAGTTGGCTCTGGTTTGGTCTAATTATCTCTGTGGGATTGCATCTCGCGCTGTGCGCCTATTTTTACCGTACCCGTTTTCAAACTGCCGACGCCATATTCACGGAAGCGCCTCGACCGCCGACCTTCAAGGTCAAGAGCGTCGATCTTGCACAGCAGCTCGATAAAAGCAGCATTGATCAAACCAATCCGGCAGCGAAACCTCAGCCCGACCAGACGGATGTACAGTTGCCGGACGAAAAGAAATCATTCGACAAGCTCTTGCAGGACATCCAGGCGAGCGCGGCGATGCCCGACGATACTCGCGATGTCTTGCCGGACCAGCCGAAGGTGGAACAACCTGATGTGAATTCAGTTCTCACCGAGATCGAGCGCTCAACCGCGCAGAATCTCTCTAATAATTCAAACGCGACGCACGAACAATCGTTGCTCAACAACGCCACGGTTTCTGGCCGGCCGCAGCCGGCATTAAGCGGGACCGAGCTTGCCACGAGCACCACGATTAAGCGACCAAACAGTTTTACGAGCAAAATGCCAGCCGATAGCGCCGGACCGAACAAGGCGCGCGCGGCGGGCTTCAGCGATTTGGATCAGTTGCTCGCGCAGAAAGGCCCGCTCGGATCAGGCACGAAATTGCGGATGCCGGACGATCAACTCTTCGAATACGACAGCGCAACGTTACAGTCGAGCGCGATCAACCAACTGCAAAAGCTTGGCACGCTCATCCAGCGCAATCCGAAAGCGACGTTCACCGTGGAAGGTTACACCGACTCATTCGGCACATCGGAATACAATCTCGATCTAAGCCAGCGTCGCGCCGATAGCGTGAAGCAATATTTGGTCGAGGCGATGGGAATTAGTTCTGGGCAAATCGAAACGCGCGGTTACGGCGCAACGAAATTCCGCACCTCGCCAAACGGCTCAATTGAAGAGCAAAGCTCCAACCGGCGTGTGGAAGTTGTGGTGCATACGAGCGAAGGCTGAACGGCGCGCCCTACCAGTTTTTGATCCACTGCAGTTGATCTGTTGGGCTTCCACTCGTTGTGCCAGCGGTGCTCCAGAGATCGAACGTGGGATTGTAACCAGTTGCTGGAGCAACCTGATTCGCAGTCGAGTACCCGTAGCTGTTTCCAAAAGGATCTTTTATGTGGCTCAGACCTATAGTGTTGTCATTCGGATCCTTGATTACCGCCAGCATCGATTCCTTAAAAGTAAAGTAGGTCTTCCTACCGGTGTCCACGGCTAAGTCCAAGTTAATGTCTCCGCTTAACTGCTCATACAAATAGCGACACGCGTCTTGATAGATTTTCTGCGTGGAGTCAGGGTTAGCGCGCGCGTCAAGGTTATCAGTTCCGGTTGAAGCCACAGTGTAGACAGGGGTTCCGCTTGGAGGCACCGAAGTTGATTGTCCACGCGGATAAACTCCATTATCCGCTTTATAATTTTCGATCGCTGCGGACATAGCCGCGATTTCGGTTTCGGCGCGGGCGCGGGCCACCTTTTTTTGCGCGTAACCGATTGTAGTGAGAATTAATCCCGCCAGGATGATGATGACAGCGATGACGACGAATAGTTCGATGAGGCTGAATGCGGCTATAGTGGCAGGCGTGTCACCTGCGATTGGAAGAATTTTGCAGCCGACACGGCTGCCCCTACAGATTCGACGCAAGATCGACAACGTACTCTTGCGTTTCACGCGTCAGGTTTGCTGTTGCAAGCCTTGGATGATGCTGATGAGCGGCGTGAAGAGCGCGAGCACAATCGTGCCAACAATGAACGCGAGGATAACGATCATGATCGGCTCGAGCGCTGCGGTTATGCCCGCCACAGAGGTGTCGACTTCGTCATCATACACGTTTGCGATTTTTAAAAGCATCTCGGGCAATTGACCGGTTTCTTCGCCCACATCGATCATGCTGATGACCATCGGCGGAAACGCGCGGCTCGCTTCCAGCGGTTGCACCATCGATTCACCTTCCTTCACGCTGTCGTGCACGTGGGTGATCGCCTTGGCAATGACAGCGTTGCCGGCAGTTTCGCGTGTGATATTTAATGCCTGCAAGATCGGAACACCGCTTGTCACCAGCGTGCCAAGGGTGCGGGAAAAACGCGAGATCGCCGTTTTACGGATCAGGTCGCCAAAGAGTGGCATGCGCAGCTTGAAACGATCTATCATGGCTTTTCCGCCACGCGTGCGCGCGAGGAATTTGTAAGCGGCGCCAATAGCGACGATCGCACCGATCAATACCAGCCAATGATATTGCACCAGCTTGCTCACGCTAATGACGAAGGTCGTTATCGCCGGCAGCGGCTTGTTGCCCAGCATATCGTGAAAGATTGCCTCGAACTTCGGCACGATAAACACCAGCAGGAACCCCATGATTGCAAACGCCATGCCCATCACGATGACTGGGTAAACCATCGCGCCTTTGACTTTGTTCTTAATTTTAGCGGCTTTCTCCTGAAATTCCGCTAGCCGGTTCAGCACAACCTCGAGCACGCCGCCGAGCTCGCCCGCTTTCACCATGTTAACGTATAGATCGTTGAAAATCCGCGGATGCAGAGAAAGTGCGTCGGAAAACGTATTGCCGCCCTGCACCCCGTCGGCGAGTTTGTTGATCGTGTTTTTCAAAACACTGTCACGTTCCTGTTTCGCCAGAACATTTAAACTTCGCAGCAACGGCAATCCGGAATCGATCAGGGTCGCGAGTTGACGCGTGAAGATCATCAGGACCTTCGCCTTAATTGTTTTGCGCTGGAAAAGAACAATATTGGTCTTCGCGCGTGGCCGCGTCGCTTTGGCCATTTTCGCCGCGCGTTGGGGGACTTTTCCGTTAGGGCTGCTTTTGGCCTCCTCGTAGACGCTCGTTGGAAGATAGCCGGCCTGCCGCAACTGGCCGATTGCCTCATTGGGAGAAGCGGCTTCAACTAATCCACTCGCTTCCTGACCCCTGGCATCGAGCGCTACGTAGTTATATCGCGGCATAAACGGCTAGATGATAACTCTTCCGAGACTGATGTCGAGCTTTTAGGAAGAGATTGGCTGCCGCAGCAAATCACGTGTATTTAAGGACTTCCTCAATCGTGGTGTCCCCCGCAAAGATGGAGCGCAGCCCATCCTGACGCAGCGTCACCATGCCTAATTCAATGGCCTTTTGCTTCAGGACGACGGTTGGTGCGCGCTCGTTGATCAATTCGCGGAGCGGATCGGTGATTTTCAACAATTCGTAAATCCCTTTTCGCCCTTTGTAGCCGGTATGATTACACGCGTCACATCCTTTGCCGTAATAAAATTGCTTTTCGCCAATATCACGACGCTGAATCTCCAATTCCGTCAGCAACCCCTCATTCGGCTGATAGGCAGTGCGGCAGTGCGAGCAAATGCTTCGCAGCAAACGTTGGCCGAGGACGGCCTCAAGCGTGGATGAAATCAGAAACGGTTCTACCCCCATGTTAATCAAACGTGTGACTGCGCCCGGCGCGTCATTTGTGTGCAAGGTGGTGAAGACGAGATGCCCAGTCAAAGAGGCCTGGATGGCGATTTGCGCCGTCTCAAGATCGCGCGTCTCGCCCACCATGATGCGATCGGGATCTTGCCGCAGAAACGAGCGCAAGACACGTGCAAACGTCAAGCCAATCGCTTCGTTTACTGGCACTTGCACGATTCCTTCCAGATCGTATTCAACCGGTTCCTCCACGGTGAGCAGCTTCGAATCGATCGTGTTAATCTGGCGCAAGCAGGAATAAAGCGTCGTCGTTTTTCCAGAACCGGTCGGCCCGGTCGCGATGAAAATACCGTTCGGGCGATTGATCAATTCGAGGAGAAAATCGTGGACGTAATCAGGCATGCCGAGCGCGCCGAGATCGAGGTTCACGATCGTGCGATCAAGCACGCGCAGCACGAGGCTTTCGCCAAATTGGGTCGGTAAGGTTGAAGCTCGAAGATCGACACTGCGTCCCGCGATGTATTTTTGAATACGACCATCCTGGGGCAAGCGTCGTTCCGCGATATTCATGTTTGCCATCACCTTGACGCGCGAGATCACCGGCAGCGCGAGATGCCGTGGCGGTGGTGACATCTCGTAAAGCGCGCCATCAACGCGGTAACGGATTTTGAATTCGTTTTCGAAAGGCTCGAAGTGGATGTCGCTCGCGCGGTCCTGGATCGCTTGGTACAAGATTAGATCGACAAAGCGAATGATTGGCGTCGCGTTCGCCTCCGCTTCAACTGCTCCGGCGCCATCTCCTTCTTGTAATTGCAAAAGGTCCCCGGCTTCGCCGAGCTGTTTGAGAATCTCCTCCATGCTCGATGTATCGGTGCCGTAATACTGCTTGATCCGATCTTCGATTTGCTCGGCCGGTGAAACGATCACTTGAATATCTTTGCCGAGCGCAAAACGAAGATCCTCTGCTGCGTGCAAGTCGAGCGGATCTACCAGCGCCACGCGCAGGCTATCTCCGCTGATTCCCACCGGCAGCGCGCCGTGTAATCGGGCCAGTCCGCTCGGAATCAAACGCAAGATTTCCGGCGCGATTTCTCCTGTCGAAAGATCGACATAATCCGCTCCGAGCCCATCAGCGATCGTTTGATAAAAACCGCTCTCGTCCACGAAGCCGCCATCGACCATCGCCTGGGCGATCGATTTTCCATTCAGGTCTACCTCGGTCAGCACGTCTTCGGCCTGCGAGGGTTGCAATACCTGCTGCTCGACAAAAAACTCGGCAACTTGCTTGTTATTCATGAATTTGTTGAAGCATAAATCGACTAGCTGACGTCGCCCATCGTACTGGAAATAACCTCTTCGGCGGAGGTCAGGCCCGCCAGAACTTTGCGCACACCGTCTTCGCGCAGCGTTCGCATACCGAGCTCCCGGGCACGTTGCCGCAGCATTAGAGTCGAGCTCCGTTTGTTGATCATATGCCGCGCTTCATCGTCGATTATAAAAATTTCGAATATGCCCGTTCGACCCTTGTAACCAATTTGACGGCATTGCTCGCAACCGATCGGTTTCATTACTTGCGCTTCGCTGAGTTGTCCGGGTTCAATCCGCAGCGCACGCAGGTCTGTTTCGGTTAGCTCTCCAGGTTGTTTGCAGTTCTTACACAGGCGCCTGACGAGTCTTTGAGCCATGATGGCGCGTACCGATGACGCAACCAGAAACGGCTGCACGCCGATATCGATCAAGCGAGCAACAGCAGAGGGTGCATCATTGGTGTGGAGCGTGCTGAAAACAAGGTGTCCAGTCAGGCTGGCGGTGGTGGCAATACTCGCGGTCTCGAGGTCGCGAATCTCACCGATCATAATGACGTTCGGCGCCTGGCGCAAGATGGAGCGCAGTGCCGCCGGAAACGTCATGCCGATCTCCGGATTCACCTGCACCTGGTTGATTCCGTTCATCTGATATTCAATTGGCTCCTCGACGGTGATGATCTTGCGGTCCGGTTTATTGATGTAATTGAGACAGGCGTAAAGCGTGCTCGTTTTGCCGGAGCCAGTGGGCCCGGTAACGAGAAGAACGCCGTCCGGAAGCTTGATCAAACGCTCGAAGATTTCCTGGTCGTCGGAAAAAAATCCAAGCTCGGGCAGACCGAACAGCAAGCTGGACTTGTCCAGCACGCGCATGACGATACTTTCGCCATGATTTGTTGGTATGGTCGAGACACGAAGGTCAATCGGTTTCTTTTTGATTTTTACCTGGATGCGGCCGTCCTGCGGCAAACGCTTTTCCGCGATGCTCATGGAAGCACTCATGATCTTGAGCCGGCTGATAATGGCTGATTGCAAGCGTTTGGGTGGCGCTTGCATTTCCTGCAATACGCCGTCGATCCGAAAACGGACGCGAAATTTCTTATCCATCGGTTCGAGGTGAATATCGCTTGCGCCCAAGCGGTGGGCCTCGATCAGTAACATCGAGACCATCCGAATGATCGGAGCATCTGTTTCATCGCCTCCAATCGCTTCCGTGCCGTCGCCGATTTCGAGACCAAGATCGATATCTGCCCCGATTTTCTCTTGCAGCACGTCCGCGGCTTCGTCGGCCGTGCCGTAATACTTGATAAGTGCCTCGCGAATTTTCTGCGGACTGGTGCAGACCAGTTCGAGCTCGCGCTGAAGCAGAAAGCTCAGACTATCGATGGTATCGATATCGAGCGGATCGCCCACCGCAACAATGAGTCCCGTTTCACCGAAAGCCACTGGAATCACCTTGAACCGCCGGGCTTCTTCCGCGCGAATCTGTTTGATAGTCTG
>QHOJ01000104.1 GCA_003218735.1 Verrucomicrobiota bacterium | reverse complement strand
CCGTGCCCCATTCGATCAAAATGGGCGATCCGAAATTCTTCGCATCCTGCGCCCAAGCGCGAAGATCGACATCGAAATCTCCAGCGATAATCTTGCCCAGCGAAAAGGTTTTCTCCGAATGCCGCTGATCGACATTCGAACGCAGCATCAACCGGATATACGGAACTTTCTTGCGATCTCGAATCCAGCCGCACATGACAGCTGGAAATTTTCGTGATTCAAACCAGTTATCGGAGAAATAAATCCAGGCGGTTTGTTTGCCGACTGCTTGCTCGTAACGCGCGACGTCACCTGGCGTGACATCGTGTTCGGTCGGATCGTGTTCGTCAGTTCCAACACCGCCCCAATAAAATCCATGATAAAGTTTTCCCGCTGGCGGCACGGCAACCGGCCCTGCTTGGGCATAAGCCCGCGCGATGCAGAATAGTGCCAGTAACGATCGACAGACTATCTTCCGTATCAAAGTCGAGACCTACTCTGCGCGCATCGCGCTGAGATACAAATTGGGCAGCGCGACAATAATCGGGAACGCGGAAAGGTTTCGGTATGGCAACCGAACTCGGCGCCCTATGCGAAGTACGTAACGTATGAAAAAGAAAATTGCTGGTAAGGACTTAACAAGGGAAGCGCCGCGCAGTCCACGTATTCGCGTCGGCGGCTATGCAATTCTCGGGCGAACGATCGATAAATGCCGCGCGCTCGTAGCGGGGGACATCGGTGAATATCACTTTGATTGCCCGCTCGATAACATGCTGTTCGGTTTCAAGGGCGTGAAGGGTGACGATTTCAAAGCCCAAATTGAAAACGGAGCGAGCGATCAGGAAATGGTTGAATGGCTCAACCGCAATGGCGAAAAGAAAAGGCCGGAAGAAATCACACGCTGGTGCGAGAAAGTGGAAGTGGACAGCCTCTACAACGATCCGGAAAAGCGCGATTTCTTCAGCAAGGAGGCCAGAAAACTCGGGCTCGATCCAGCCAAGACCACAACGTTCGAGTGGCTGGAATTGGACGACAAAGTCTCCTACGGGCAGGCAGCGGCATAGCACACAGAAGCTATTGTCGATCTTAGGGCTCGATCGGCGGGTAGATATTTTCTGTTTCGCCCACGTCAATCCCGCGACGCAACTTGCTGTGGCGAGTGCCGTAACTGAAATAAATCAGCAGTCCGATTGCGAGCCAGACGAAGAAGCGTCCCCATGTTTCGACCGGTAAGCTGAGCATGAGCGCAGCGCAAAAAAGCACACCAAGTATTGGAAAGAGCGGAACCATCGGAACGCGGAATGGGCGTGGCCGCGCCGCATTCGTGCGTCGCAAAATGACGACACCCACGCAGACAAGGACGAAGGCAAAAAGGGTTCCGATGTTTGTCAGATCGGCGAGCGACCCGATGTCGGTAAGCATGGCAACACCGCCAACCGCGACACCGGTCCAGATCGTGGTGATATACGGCGTGCGGAACCGATGATGAATTCGCGCGAAATACTGCGGCAACAGTCCGTCACGCGCCATGGCCATAAAAATCCCAAGCAGCACTGAAGTCATGCCGGCGAGCGCGCCCGCGCTAACGAGGGCCTGCGCCCAGGGTCTGCCGCCAAACGCAGTCGCGACCGCCGCTGAGTCTCCGAGGTAGACCGTGTATTTTCTAATCCCGGTAAGGACACCTGACATGAGCACATAAAGAATCGTGCAAATGATCAGGCTCGCGATTATGCCGATCGGCATGGTCCGTTGCGGGTTGCGCGTTTCTTCGGCGGTTGTGGAGACGGCGTCGAATCCAATGAAGGCGAAAAACACGATGGCCGCTCCACCCATCATGCCCGCGAAACCGGTTGGCATAAATGGATGCCAGTTCGTCGGATTCACCAAGAAGGCACCGAAGGCGATGACGAAGATGACCACCGCTACCTTAGTCATCACGATCCAAGTGTTGGTCTTGGCGCTCTCGCGAATTCCATACACAAGCAAGGTTGTTACCGCTGCGACAATCACGAACGCAGGCAAGTTGAGCGCGATGGGATGGCCGGCGATGACCGGCAATGTTGTCGATGAAAAATCCTGCATTGTACTGCCACCCTTGGCGAGAATGTCCGTTGCCGTTCGATAATCGGTCACGGCCCAAAGCGGGAATTTGATTCCAAACAAACTGCCGCAAAGTTGGACGAAATAGCCGGACCAACCCACCGCTACTGCCATGTTGCCGACCGCGTATTCGAGAATCAAATCCCAGCCGATGATCCATGCGACTATTTCACCGAGCGTGGCGTAGGAGTAAGTGTAGGCCGAACCGGAAACCGGAATCATCGCCGCGAGCTCAGCGTAACAAAGCGCCGCGAAACCACAGGCGATTCCGGCGACGATAAATGAGAAAACGATCGCCGGTCCAGCTCCGGGCCGGCCGAACACGAGCGGCGCGTGCGTCAGCCACGATTGGACAAGATTGATGACAGGGGTCTTGAGCAAGCTGAGCGACTGGACCCGTTCACCGGCCGCAGCCGTCCCGGTAAGCGCAAAAATTCCCGAGCCGATGATTGCACCAATGCCGAGGCAGGTCAGATCAAACGCGGAAAGCGACCGCTTCAATTTGCGCTCGGGCGCTTCGGCCTCACGAATCAAATGATCCGGGCTTTTGGTTCGTAGAAGTTGAGAAGCCACGTGTTTTGTTCGCTAGCCAGCCGATTCGTGATCGGGCGCATCCTGACATCACGTTGTCCGTTCGGTCAATTGTAACTTTTGTCCTAGAAGTCTGATTCATGGGGCCGACGCACGAAGAACGTTCCAAATAGACGTTTCGAAAACGTTTTCATAGTCTGGCGGAGCGAATGTCCGACGAACCAACAAAATTTATCCTAGGCGATACAGCCATTGCGTCAGTTGAGAGATCTCCCGGCAGACGCTTTTTCGGCCGGCGCAAAGATCGACGACCGCCGCCGTTGACGCATTGCGAGAATTGCAGCGCGCCATTGACTGGACATTGGTGCGCGAAATGCGGACAACCGGCGATCGACTATCGTCGCTCCTTCCGGCACGTGATTGCGGATGTCCTGGACTCGTTTCTTAATTGGGACTCAAAATTCTTTGCGACGATCGGGTTGCTGATCACGCGTCCCTGGCGTTTGACCAATGAATTTTTGAGCGGCCGGCGCGTCCGGTATTTGCATCCGGCCCGGCTGTATTTGCTCGCCAGCATTTTGTTTTTCTTCGCCGTCACCTACTGGGTGAAATCAGCGCACCTGGATCCAAAAAGGCTTACACCCGAAGCGCGCGCCGAGATCGCGGCCGATCTCGAAAAGAAGAATCTAACGCCGGAACAGCGGGCGAACGTAGAAAAAGCATTGAAAATTCTGCCTCCGGAGACAGCGGCTAAGATCGAACAGGCTATCAACCGCAAGGAAACGCTCGCCGAAACTCCGAAGACCGAACACACCCAGGGCACAGAGCCTGAAGCAAAGAAGCCTGATCGCGCACAGCCGGAGTTTGATAATACCTATTCCGCATCGCCGCCCAACCGATTTGAGAAGTGGATTGAAGGCCGCGCCAAAGAAAAACTCGGCGAACGTGGAACGAACCTTCAATTGTTCCTTATCACCGTGATCAGCAACGTCCCTTACATGGTGCTCTGTTGCATTCCTCTCTTCGCGTTTGTGCTCAAAATTCTTTATCTGCGCAAACATGTTTTTTATATCGATCATCTCGTCTACGCTCGCCACATTCACACGTTCGCCTATTTGGCGATCATGTTGATCGTGCTCGCCACTGTGGGATTGAATCGGACCGTGCCGGACGTTCTGGCCGGATGGATTGTGGGACTTCTCTGGACGATCTTTGCCGTGCAAATTTTTCTCTCGATCCGCTGCGTTTATCGACAGGGCTGGTTCTTGACCGTATTCAAGTTTTTCGTCGGCGGATTCATTTATCTAGTGGTCCTTTGCGTCGCGCTGGCTGCGACCTTTTTTCTTACACTCGCAATGCCATGAAAAAAATCATCGTCCTCGCTCTGATCTTGATCATTTCCACCGTCGCAGCATTTGCCGGCGATCGTCGCATCGCTTTCGAACGCAGAGACGCTGTTTACGTCGCCAATCTTGATGGCACGGCCGAGAAAAAAATTGCTGATGGAATTTTCCCTGCGATTTCGCCAGACGGGACGCGTATCGCATTTAACACAGTCGAAAAGACTAACACAACTTATGCCCGTCACATCGCTGTCCTAGAAATTGAGAGCAGCAAGACCACCGTTTTCAAGGACGTCCCGAGCACGAACTCTTATTACCCCACGTGGTCGCCGGATGGAAAACGCATCCTCTTCACTCTGCGCCAAAATGAAGTCTGGGACCTTGGCCTTATCAACGCAGATGGAACTGGCTTTCGCGTTGTGAGAAAAGGCGATCCCAACGAAGTCACGCGCTATTCGCCGGTTTGGGCGCGTGATGGCCAGTCGGTCTTTTGTCAGGACATGACGAATATTTACCGACTCGGTCTCGATGGCGTTGTCCTCGCGCAATGGAAGATCGAGAAGATTATTCCGAATGGCGACATGAGCGGTGATTGCCGGATCGATATCTCGCCAGACGGCAAACGCCTGCTTCTCGGTATCGATATGGGAGAGGAATCCAATCGCAAAGATTGGGACGGCCCGTTGCCTGCTCTATGGACGTTTGATCTCGATTCGCAGCGCGCAGTCAGACTTACTCCGAAGAAGCTTTTCGGCTGGGATGGCTGCTGGATCAACAGCGACAACATTCTTTTTCTGAGCCGCACACCGGGAGAAAAAGAAAACTCGATTTATCGGATGTCGACCAACGGCAAGGATTTGAAGCGCCTCATCAAAGACGCGCGTTTTCCGACCGTGAGCGCGCCATAACTGCGCGACGCGATTCAGCGCAAAAGCTCTTTTGCTCTCGCCAACGCTTCCGCGATCTTGCCGGCGTCGGCCCCTCCACCCTGGGCACTTTCTGGCCGGCCACCGCCTTTGCCGCCGACGATCGGGGCGATTTCCTGAATGACTTTGTTAGCTTGAAATCTCGATGCGAGCTCCTTGGGAACTGCGGCAACCAACGCGACGCGCCCATTTGCGACACCGGCAAGAAAAATCGGACCCTTGAATTTTGTTTGGAGAGCGTCCGCTACCGCGCCAAGCAATTTTCCGTCGCCATTTGGGATCTCAGATACACATGAATCGCTTCCTGCATGCGATGCCGCGAGTTCGTTCGCAATTTTCGCCGCACGAGTCTGCAGGTCAGCCTCAGCAGCTTTAGCAGTTCGTTTCTCCCAATCGTGGACCTCGGTCTCAAGTTTTTCCAGATGCGCCGCTCGCGCGTCGATCTGTTTGAGCAGCTCACTCGTCTCAGCATTGCTTGCGAACATGGGCAGCGCAGCGATGTCGGGTTTCTTTCGCGTGAGCATTTCAAACTTCTCGTGTTGGTGCGCAGATTCCTTTTCCGCCCAGGCACGCGCCGCGTCGCCCGCGACTGCTTCAATTCGCCTGATGCCCGCTGCGATCGCGGACTCGCTCACGATTCGAAATGGCCCGATCTCTCCTGTTGCGCGCACATGCGTGCCGCCACAAAGTTCCATCGAATAACCATTGAGCGCTTTCGGTTCGCCGCCAATTTGCAAAAGGCGCACGGTATCGCCGTATTTTTCGCCAAAGAATTGCTGAATGTCGGAGCGCTTCTTTACTTCGGCGTACGGAATTTCCGTCCAGGAAACCGGCGCGTTCTCCACGATCTTTTCGTTCACCAATTTTTCCACGTCGTGCTTTTGTTGCGTCGTCAGCGCAGCGCTCGAAAAATCAAACGTTAACTTATCTGGCCCGACGTAGCTTCCTTTTTGCGCCGCATCACGCGAAACAATTTCGTGCAGCGCCCAATGCAAAAGATGCGTCACCGTGTGGTGTCCCTGAATCAATTTGCGTCGATCGACATCGACTGCCACACGCACGGCTTCTCCCGGCTCTGGCGCCCGGCCGTCCACGAGCTTCGCACGATGGACAAAAACATCGCCGCGCTTCTGTGTGTCGATCACGCGGAGCTGACCGACTTCCGTGCGGTCATGTCCCGGCACATGCAGTAATCCGCGGTCACCGATCTGTCCGCCCATTTCGGCATAAAATGGCGTTCGATCAAGAACGACATTTAGCTCTTCCGGTTTGCTGCCCGGAAGAACAGTTTCGACAACCGTTTCCGCTTCAAAAAAGTCGTATCCGAGAAATTTTGTCGGCGAAGCTCGCAATTCTCCCTCTTCGATGCTGATTTTCTCTTTCTTCTGAGCTGCGCGCGCACGTGACCGTTGTTCGTCCATCAATTTCTCGAAACCCGCAACATGGACAGTCAGCCCGCGTTCTCGCGCCATGAGCTCCG
>QHOJ01000103.1 GCA_003218735.1 Verrucomicrobiota bacterium | reverse complement strand
CGGCCGGTCACCCTGCGATCAGCATTACTGTCGAAGAAATCTCATCCACTGAGATCGAGACGGCGCTGGAAGAGGGCCGCATGGACGTTGGTCTTGGCTTTCTCACCCGCCATTCGCCGAATTTGCGTTACGAGCGCCTTTGCACGGATGAATTTGCCTTGGTCGTGGCCGAGAACCACCCATGGTCGAAGCGGCGGGTGGTTCATTTTTCGCAATTGCATCAGCAACGCCTCCTCCAATTACCGGATAGTTTCGTGATGCGCAGGATGACAGATGAAATTTGTCGAAGACACCAGGTCCGTCCGCACATGGTGGCCGAGATCAACGCGATTGAAACATTGCTTCGCTCGCTTGCGCCTTTGCAAGCGGCAACGTTGATGCCGAAAATCGCATTGCGAGGAAGAGAAAGTCTGAAATTAAAGGCGGTGCGGCTGCAGGGAAAAAAGCTCGGAGTGGATATCGGTCTCTTGCGACTGAGCGATTCGGCAGCGAACAGCGCGGTGGCCGCATTCACCAGTCTTGCTAAGTCGACTGTTCCGAAAATGATCAAACGCTAAAGCCTTAATCGCCAGGCTCAGAGTGGTCTAGAGCAGCTGATAAGGATCGACATCGACCGCAACCGTCACCTCTTCCGGAAAGGGCAATTTGTCGAGTGTCTCACGGACAAGCCGGCTCAGACGCATGATCGCTTCGCCGCGTAACAAAATGTGGAACCGAAACTGACCCTGTAATTTTTCCAGCGGCGCGGGCGTTGCGTCGCCTAAAATGAATTCTTCCGGCAGCGCTTCTTTCAAACGGCGTCTTAACGTTTCGGCCGACAATTTTGCCCGTCCTTCATGCGCAGAGCGCACCGTGATCAGAATCGCGTGCTTGAATGGCGGGAAATCGCAGCGGTCACGGAATTCGAGTTCCTGCTGGAAATAGCCGGCGAAATCGTGGTGCCGCGCAAACTGAATCGACGGGCTGAATGGTGTGTACGTCTGCACAAAAACTTCGCCGGGCGTCTCGCCTCGCCCGGCGCGTCCAGCTACTTGCGTGAGAAGTTGAAAGGTTCGTTCGCCCGCGCGGAAATCGGGCAGATGCAACGACAGATCGGCGTTGATGATTCCGACGAGCGTCACATTCGGGAAATGCAGGCCTTTCGCGATCATTTGTGTCCCTACCAGGATGTCGATCTTGCCCGCGCGGAAATTGCGCAGAGTTTCCCGATACGCTTCTTTGCGCGTCATCGAGTCCGCGTCCATCCGGCGGACTGTCGCCTTTGGAAAAATGTACGCCACGGTTGATTCGACTTTCTCCGTGCCGAAACCGGCGTAAATCAGCGCATCCTTGCCGCACGCCGGACATTTCTTTGGCACGGCCGCGGTATGCCCGCATAAATGACAACTCAACCGCGTAACATGTCGATGGAAGGTGAGCGCCACGCTGCAATTCGGACAGTTGCGAGCTTCGCCGCAATTGCTGCAAAGAAGCGAAGTGGAAAACCCGCGGCGATTCAAAAACAGGATTGTCTGCTCACCTTTCTCCAGACGATCGGCAACGGCGGCGCGCAATCTTTCCGATAAAATTGCAATGGCTTTTTCTTTCCGACGCTCCTGTCGAAGATCGACAATACGCATGAGCGGCATCTGCTTTTCGTCGATTCGCTGGGTGAGTGTTGCTAGCCGATATTTGCCGCGCGCCGCATTGTGATAACTTTCGAGCGATGGCGTAGCGCTTCCCAGGACGACCACGCATTTCTCCATCCTGGCGCGCACGACGGCGACGTCCCGGGCATGATAACGTGGCGCTTCCTCCTGCTTGTAAGTATTCTCGTGTTCTTCATCCACGACGATCAGTCCAAGATTTTTGAGGGGCGCGAAAACGGCGCTGCGTGGGCCGATCACAATTCGAGCACGGCCGGAATGAATCTTGTGCCATTCATCGTGGCGTTCGCCTTCGGATAAATGGCTGTGCAATACTGCGACCGCATCCTGCGCTTCGGCAAAGCGACCCTTGAAACGTTCGACCGTCTGCGGCGTAAGCGAAATTTCGGGCACGAGGACGATCGCGCTGCGTCCGCGTTCGAGCGCAGCGCGGATTGCTTGCAAATAAATTTCGGTCTTTCCGCTGCCGGTCACTCCGTGCAGCAAAATTGGTCGCGTGCTCTCCGGCGAGTCGAGTAATTGGGTAATTTCTTTCAATGCAAGGACCTGCTCCGCATTCAGTTCAAGATTAGAGGTTGCGATGAACTGCTCGTCGCCATGCGGATCGCGGACAATTGCTTCTTCGCGCAGCTCCGCCAAACCGCGTTTGACCAGCGCGCGCAATGTTTGGTTGTCGAAAGATGTTTGGCGCAGAAGGTCGGCTGCGCGCACCGGTGCTTGTAATTTCGAGATTGCGTCCAAAAGTTCTGCCTGGCGCGGCGCGCGTCGCCGCAGTTTTTCCATTTCTTCATTGTCGATCTTGCGCACAGGCCGCACGAACAATTGCTTTTTCCACCCGACTTCGGCACGGCGAATCACTTGCGGAAGCAAACTGCGCATCACCGCTTCGATTGGGCAGCAGTAGTATGTGCTAATCCATCGCGCGAGCTCGAGCAGTCCTTCGCTCAAGATGGGTGCCTCGCCGATGACCGCTTCGATAGGCCGGATACCTTCCGCTTTACTGTGATCGAGAACCGCCACGACAGTCGCCAGCGCAGACTTTTCACGAAACGGAACCCGCACACGGGAGCCGACGCCGACTCGTTCCGACAATGCTTCTGGCACCAGATAATCCAGTTCCCGGTGGATCGTCCGATCAACGATAACACGAATGTAATTGGCTTTTGCCATGCAATGGAGAGTCTAATTTAATTGCTCACGCGAGCGGGAGCACAAGATTTGATGCGCGATGTGATACGATTTTTATTCAAGCTGATCCTGTGCGTATTGCTCGCGCTGGCTGCGGGTTTTGGTTATCTGGCTGTGCGATCGGGCGACCCAATCTACACGTTCTACGAATGGATCAGTCCGGCCCGGTTCAAGCAATACGACGGCCTGATTCGCTCGATCGCACTGGAGCATCATCTCGATCCGATGCTGGTGAAGGCGGTGGTTTGGCGTGAGAGCCGCTTCGATCCCAAAAAAAATGGTAGCGCTGGAGAACGCGGGCTCATGCAAGTGAGCGAAAAAGCCGCCAGAGAATGGGCGCGCGAGAACAAGATCGACAATTTCCATGTCGAGAAACTGTTCGATCCAAAAACAAATCTCGAGGCGGGGACATGGTATTTGCGCCGCGCCTTTGAACACTGGGAAACGCAATCGGACCCGCTGCCGTTCGCGCTTGCCGAATACAATGCCGGTGCCAGTCGAGCGCAACGATGGAGCGGTGGAGATGGCGTCGCTGCGATCCCAACGCGAACATTCCTCAAAAGGATCGATTTCCCTGGAACGCGGAAGTATGTCGATTCAATTATCGCGCGCTACGCATTCTACCAGCAACGCGGGCGAATGTAGCCTCCTGCCCAAGGGCGTTCTGTCGCCGTTGGCCTGACAGAGCGGGCGGCTACAATCTGCTCGTATCGACGCGGCGGGATTCTTCGCTAAGGATGAAGCAATGACGAAAGCTGAAATCGCTGCCGTGTTGGAGGA
>QHOJ01000102.1 GCA_003218735.1 Verrucomicrobiota bacterium | reverse complement strand
ACAAGCACGAGGATCATCAATGCGTTAAGCCCCGGCCTTTCGCGCTCGCGCGGTATCGCTTTCATCACAAAACTTCATGAAACGAAATCTCTCTGATTACATCGTAGCCATCTCCGTGATCTTGACGAGCGTCGTCCTCCTCGCGGCGCTTACGATCGCGCTTTCCGGCTATCGCTTAAAAAAACCGACGCGTACTTTGCAGATTAACTATGAAGATGTAACCGGCGTCAAAGTGCATTCCGAGGTCCGTTATGCGGGTGCGCCAGCGGGACGCGTGATCGCAATGCGTCATCTGTCGGCGAAGGAGCGGGAATCGTCCGCCAATAAAAGGGACGCCGTGCGGGTGACAGTCAGCCTAGATGACGGGATTCCGCCGTTGCCCGCAGATGTGATGGCAACGCTCAGCTCAGATACGATGCTGGCCCCGAAGTTTGTCGCGCTTTCGGCAGGCACACCAGGCGGGACAACGCTCGCTAACAACGCAGTAATCGAAGGCCATCCCGCCTATGGCCTCGATCAGATCACAGCTGCAGCGGGTCCGCTATTCGAGAACGCCAACAGATTGCTGGATAATCTCAACGTGACCGTCACAGATTTGAAAGGCAATCTGGGAGAATTTATGCCGAAGCTGGGGCCGCTGGCCGATTCGCTAAAGATCGATGTGGATAATTTACAGAACGTGGTCAAAAACCTCGACGGTGTCGCGAAAGATGCGGACACAGTGATGGGAACGGCCAACACGTTTATCAGCACGACCGATAAACAACTTGAGGAACAGATGAAACAACTCCACGTAGTCCTGTTAAACTTAAAGGTGGTCACTACGCACGCGAAAGCACTCGTCGAAACCCTCGCTGAGAAGCCAAATCGTCTCATTTTTAGCGGTAAACCGGCCATCCTTACCCCCGAAGCGGAAATCCTCAAAAGCAGCAAGCCTCTACCGGCAAGAAAACCGTGATTTGATAACTGAATTTTGGGCGCAAAGGCTGTACCCTAAATTCAAAGTAATTCGAACAGGCTTTGGTAAAGTGCGAGTTGGGTACGGCGCGCATCCTTGCCAGTGATCTCGAACTGCAGCCTCATTAATCGCAACGCAAATGGAATGAGCGCGCTTTTATCGTCTGGCAACTGGATTGCGCCAATGTTTCCGCCGCTGATTTTTCGGAACGGCCAGTGATCGAAAAGCCATTCCGCTCCGTACGAGGCGCCCCAACGCAACGTCTCACCCGCTTCCACTGCTTTGCGGCCCATCGTGCCCCATTGAATATCGTGAAAAACGATCCAACCTCCGCTTCGCACGTAAGGCGCGAGCCGGGCCAGGTCTAGCAACGGCCGGGGATGCCGATGGTCCGCGTCGATAAAAGCGAAATGCAGTTCATCGCGCCTGGCAAGCTCACGAACGATTCCTGAGTCTGCCGGTGCATGCACGCGAACCGTATTGGCAAAATTCGGAATGATATCCGGTATTTGAAAACCGACCGGCTTATCTGCCTCGACGACGCTGTGCGTGTTCCGGTCAATCGTATCAACTAATGTTCTTCTCTGATCTGGATGCTGCCGGCGAATAGCAGCCGCAATAACTGCAGCTGAAAAACCGGCCAAGGTACCGATCTCGATCGCCCGTTTCGGCGCAAGAATACTCGCGAACGCAGTGAGAAAAAGAAACTCATGTGAACCGATCGTCCCTGGGTGCGCGCCACGGTCTTGGATCGAGTGCAAAAAATCTATCTCGCCTGGTGGCGGGACTTTCTTGCTGTGACCCAAAAGCCATGCGAGACGCCGATAACTCGTTTCGTAGTTTTCCAGCGAATCAAATTCGCAGATCTCCGCCGTAGATCTTGCAACTCTTTGGAAGAGATAAGGAAACAATCTCCGTGCAATTACCATCGGCGATCCGGCCGGCGAATAACGCAAAGCACGCAGATACGATTTCAGCGGAAGTTCCCGTTCCGGTCGCAAATTCGAAGATGTCTCGACAGACGGGTTCAAGCCGGACGATTAAGACGAGTTTCCGCGTAGGCGCTCGCAGATGCAAAGCGCGATCAACGCCGCGAGAACTGACAAATCGAGCGCGATATGAGCGGTGAAGCTCCAGTTTTTGCTGGCGTGACCGAAGCAGCCGCAGGTGATATCGAGGCCGCGAATTTTGGCCACCATGGTGGCGATGATGAAAATGAAGGTAAGCACGGTCAAGATCGACAATCCTCCGAGATAAAGACGACGCGCGATCAACGCGAGTCCGCAAACGATTTCCAACCAGGGCAAATAAAATGCGAGTTGCACGCTAATCGTCCATGGCAGGATTTTGTAATTATCGATGTCGCTGGCGAATCGGATTGGATCGAGCGCTTTTATCACGCCGGCGTAAATGAAAATGCCGCCAACGATAAATTCCGCGATCCGCCGGACGAATCGCGGAATAATTGATCGTTGAAAGCGGAGGGTTGAGGAAGCGCTCGTCACTTTTTCTTGAGCCATTCTTCCCAGCCGCCTTTAAGAACGAACACGTTTTTTAATTGCGCTTCATCTCGCAAGCGGCGTGCGACTTCGCGACTGGCGTTGCAACTCTGGCTACTGCAGTAAACAACGATGCTCTTCTCCGGCGACCAAGCGGCCAGAAATTGCGGAAGCAACTCGTTCCAGCAGTCTTCATTCAATGGCACAGCGCCTGGAACGTGCTCTCGTTCAAATTCAACATCGGGCCGCGCATCGACCCAAATGGCATTCGCGCCCCAGGCACGAGCCTGCGCCACTGTGACCATTTCGGAAGCCGGAATAGGCGACTGCCAGGAAACTTTGTCG
>QHOJ01000101.1 GCA_003218735.1 Verrucomicrobiota bacterium | reverse complement strand
GGTGTGGACACGCTGGAAAAATTCATTGTCGATGCTTGAGACAACAATTCCGCCGGCGACATCGCAGTGGCCGCCGAAATACTTTGTCGTTGAGTGCAGAATGAGATCGGCGCCCAAATCGAATGGGCGCTGCAATACAGGCGCCCATGTGTTATCGCAAACGCAAAGCGCGCCTGTGTTGTGAACGATTTGGGCGACGGCCGCGATGTCCACAACCTTTAGAAGCGGATTCGAGGGAGTCTCAACCCACGCCAGCTTTGTTTTTGAGCGCAAAGCTTTTCGCACCTCGTCGAGATTGCTCATATCGACAAAGTCGACCTCGAGTCCCCAGCGCAGGAAAATTTCACGGAGCAGTCGCGATGTGCCGTAGTAAGCATCGACATGCGCCAGGACATGATCTGCTGGCGCGAGCGCGTGAAACAACGCCATCGCTGCGGCCGTGCCACTACCAAAGGCCGCCGCCGTTTGGCCTCCTTCGAGCATGCTGATTCCATGTTCCAATGCTTGACGATTTGGATTGTTGTTGCGCGTGTACATAAACCCGCGCGAATAGGCGCCCTCGATATCTCGTTCGAAGGTGGTGGAGAGGTGAATCGGCGCCGAAACCGCTCCGGTGGCGGGGTCGATCATATGTCCGGCATGAACGGCTAGAGTTTCAATTTTCATTCGATTTGATTTTAGAAGAAACGCTACGGATTCCAAAGGTGATTGTCGATCCTGGCTAGGGTTTCGATTTGACGGCTCGGTTTGCCCAGCGCAAATAGCAACTGCACTTCCCGATCGGATATTTTAATCTCCGAATTTCTTCACATGACTATTTACGACGACGACGTATTTCGAATGGCGTGTGCTCAATTCCAAGTCATCGCCGATTATCTAAGCATCGACAAAAACCATCGCGACCGTCTGATGTATCCGAAACGCGGCGTCGCTGTAACGCTGCCGGTGCATATGGATGATGGCAGCACGAGGACGTTTCAGGGTTATCGCGTTCAACATCACCTGACACTTGGACCGACCAAAGGCGGGACGCGCTTCGCTCCTTCATTGTCGATGGGAGAAACCGCCGCGCTCGCCATGTGGATGAGTTGGAAATGTGCGCTCGCCAATCTTCCGTACGGTGGCGCGAAAGGCGGCGTTGCGGTCGATCCCGCGAAACTGTCGCGCACCGAGCTCGAAGCGCTCTCGCGCCGCTACATGCAGGAAATGATCCCATTCGTCGGACCGCATACTGACATTATGGGGCCCGATATGGGGACGAACGAGCAGATCATGGCATGGTTCATGGACACGTACTCCGTTTATCAAGGTTATGCCGTAAGTGAAATTGTCACGGGCAAGCCGGTTTCGATCGGTGGAACTGAAGGCCGGCGCGAAGCGACCGGTCGCGGTGTGGTTTACCTGATTGAGCGGGCCATGAATATGCTGAAGATGGACTCGGAAAAATCCACCGCAATTGTGCAGGGATTTGGCAATGTCGGATCGGTTGCGGCTTTATCACTGGCGCTCAAGAGTGGTCTGAGAATTGTCGGCATCAGTGACGCGCACGCGGCGATCTACAATCCGAAAGGGATCGACGTGGAGGCGGCGGAACAACACGTTCACAAGAAAGGACACTTGCGAGCCTTTGATCAAGACTATCATGTCGATCCAAACGAGCTTCTCACGATGAAATGCGATGTGCTCATTCCGGCGGCCGTTGACCGTGTAATTACGGGAAAAAATGCTGGGAAATTACAATGTCGCATTCTGGCGGAAGGCGCGAATGGTCCTACCACACCAGAAGCAGATTTGATTCTTGAGAAGCGCTGGGACGAAATCTTTGTTATCCCGGACATTCTCTGCAATGCCGGCGGTGTGATCGTTTCCTACTTCGAGTGGGTGCAAGGTCTGCAAAGCTTCCGCTGGACGGAAACCGAAGTGACCGACAAACTTTTTCGCATCCTTGAACATTCTTTTGTCCAGGTGATCAGACGCGCGAAAGAACATAAAATTTCTCATCGCACCGCGGCCATGGCAATCGGGGTCGAACGCGTCCTTAAAGCTAAGATGATGCGCGGCCTGTTTCCATGATTCGCGATGAGGTTCTCGCATTGCGAAGAGCATCGAGGGGATCGACATCTTGACATCCTGACGGATGAGGAGAAAGGCCTTCGGATCATCGTCTCGCGTCTGGGCGCGGAACTAATCAGTCTTGCCCGAATAAATGAAGCCGGTGAATGGGTCGGCTTTCTTTACAGGGATAACCAGTTATTAGCGCCGTCTCAAGGGTGGGCAAATCACGCCACAGTGATGGGTTATTATCTCCATCGATTGAAAAGTGGACGCACTTTGTATCGTGGCCGCGAGATGAAAGGCGGCAACCACGGCTTCCTTCGCTCCAAAACGTGGCGCTTTATCGAATCAGCCACCAACGAGAGCGGGTTGCTCAAATATCGGATCACGCCCGACGATTTCTCGCCCTCTGAATATCCGCTAAAGGTTAGCCTGGACGTAAGTTATAAGATCGAAATCGACAAAGTGAGCGTTCTCTTCGAGTTTCGAAATGAGGAACCTGATTTGATCGCCCATGTTGCATTTGGGTTGCACCCAGGATTTGCTGCGACCTCCTTCGAAAGCTTTCGGCTGCAAATGCCGTCCGGTCTTTATCGCCGATATTTCTCGCCGGGGAATTACCTTTCTGGTGAAACCCGCGATATCAATTTTACCGGCGGAGAGATGCCGTTTCCAAAAAGTGAGTTGCCGGGATCTTGCATCCTGGAGCTTGTCGATGTTCCGGTGCGCGAATTTTGCTTTGTCGATCCGTCAAGCGGACGCTGGGTCAGTCTCGATCTAACCGGTGTACCCTATTTGACGTTGTGGTCTGATGGCGGACCGTTTCTTTGCATCGAACCTTGCTGGGGGCTGACCGATCATCACGAACAACGCGCCTTTGAAGACAAGCAGGGAATTCAAATAATTCCGCCCGGCGACGAATTGCGCGCCTCCTTCACCATGACTCCGCAGCTCGCCTCCTTCGATTAGGTAACGCGTGCGCCGCGGCTGAACGCCAAGAGTTGCAGAATCTGTACATAAAAAAACCGCACTGAGGGATCGAACCACAGTGCGGCTCTTTGACCTTATTAGTGGCCTGTGTGGCCTATGTGGCCTGTGTGGTCCCCGCCGCCGCCGCCACCTTTGGCGTCTTTTGCTGGCTTGAGGTCATGGACTTTGATCGCTTTTTTGTCTTTCTTTTGTTTCTTTGTTTTGTCTTGCATATTACCTTTCAGTTGTTTGTTGTTTCTGTTGTGTCAGTGGCACCGAACAGCACTTGATGCCCGCCTTTCACGTCCTGTTTTGGAATCAGGTCATCCAGGCGAATCAATTTGTCTTTACTGCGCTTAGGCCTTTGATTTCCTGACTCTCCGGCGGGCGCATTCTTTTTGTTCTTCGGTGCACTCACTTTGGCTTTCTATATTATCAGTATCCGTGCCAATCTTCACGAACCTTGTTGGAATAAAAATGGTCGCTGCGTTTGTTATTAAGCGAGAGGCGCTTACGCAGCGTGTTTTTTACGAAAAAGAGCAGCCACTTCAAACGGGATGAACGCTTTAGGTTCATTTTTGAGGCCGCAGTTGGTTAATATTTGACCGATCATGCTTCACTTTTGGGCCGCGTTTTGGAGGTGGCGGGCTAGAGTCGCCCGAGAAATGTCGAGCAACTTCGCCGCGCGCCGCTGATTGCGATTTGCTTGCTCGTACACGAACCGTACGTGCCTTTTCACCGCACTCGCCAGGGAGAGATCGGTATCTGGCTCTTTGTTGTTGTTCGAGAACGCACCAGCGTCGGGTCGCTCGCGTGCTCGCGAAGACTGTTCGGATTCGAGGTCCGGTGGGAAAACGACATGCTCTGGAAGAATGACCGAGCCATTACAAAACAAAGTCATCGCTCGCACGGTGTGACTTAACTCGCGCAGGTTTCCGCGCCATGCGTGGTGAAGCAATTTCTGCATGGCTTCAGGATGAATCGCGGTGATGTTTTTCCCTTCTTTCAGTCCAGCGGCTTTCAACTCCGCGGCGATCAATACCGGAAGTTCCTCCATGCGTTCCCGAAGTGGCGGAATGAGCAAGGTGAGGCCGTTCAATCGCTGATAAAGGTCCTCTCGAAATTTTCCCTGTCGCACCCGATCCCGCAGGGAGCAGTTTGACGCGCAGATGATTCGCGCGTTAGAGGTAAGCAGTCTTTCGGAGCCGAGCCGCTCAAATTCGCCGTACTCGAGCACGCGTAAGATTTTCACCTGGGCGAGGGGACTCATTTCCGAGATTTCGTCCAAGAAAAGTGTGCCGCCGTCGGCCAGTTCGAATTTTCCTTTGACGCTTTGTTGCGCGCCCGTAAACGCGCCGCGCTCATGACCGAATAGTTGGCTTTCGAGCAAGGTGTCGCTGATCGCTGAGGCGTTGAACGCGATGAACGGCC
>QHOJ01000321.1 GCA_003218735.1 Verrucomicrobiota bacterium | reverse complement strand
ATTGCATGACTCCGTTCCACCGCTCGTGAAAACCAACTCGTGCGGTTTGGCGTGGAGAAGCGCGGCAAGCTTGTCGCGCGCGTCATCGATCGCCGCGCGCGCCTCACGGCCGGCCACATGCACGCTCGATGGATTTCCAAAATATCGATCGAGGTACGGCAGCATCGTTTCACGCGCTTCATCGCAAAGCGGCGTAGTCGCGTTGTAATCGAGATAAATCATGTCCTCTTGCTCGTGCTCATGCTCGAAATCCTAGTCGAATCCCGAGAAACGCTTCGCACACTGAAGCAGCTACAGCGACTCTCATGAGCCGTAAATCATCCCGTGAACCCATCGCGCTGCTCTGTGGTCTTACGCGGTTTTTTTGGCACGATGCGCAATTGTTTTTCCTCGTAGTAAACCAGCGAATCAGGAGGAACGCTTTGCACGAGAAAAACGTTGCCGCCGATGGTGCTGCGGGCGCCGATTACGGTTTCGCCGCCGAGTACGGTCGAGTTCGGATAAATTGTCACGTCGTCTTCCACTTTCGGGTGTCGCTTGCCACCTTTTTTGATTTTACCGTGCTCGTCCTTTTGGAAGCTGCGCGCACCAAGCGTGACGCCGTGATATAGTTTTACTCGCGATCCGATTTCACACGTTTCGCCAATGACAACTCCAGTGCCGTGATCGATGAAGAAATGCGAGCCAATCTTTGCGCCTGGGTGAATGTCGATCCCGGTTCGGCTGTGCGCCCACTCGGTCATGATGCGTGGAATCAATGGCAACTGTTTTAAATAAAGCTCATGGGCCATTCGCTGGATGGCGATCGCTTCCAGCGCGGGATAAGCCAGGATGATTTCCTCGTAGCTCTGCGCCGCTGGGTCGCCCTCATAGGCGGCGTCGATGTCCTTCCAAAGCATCTTGCGCACCCGCGGCAGCTCCGACATGAAACAATGCAAAATGTCATCCGCCCGTTTTTCCGTCGTTTCATCTGGCGGAATTTTTCCCAAGCTTCGGCAAAATTCGTTTTTGAGACGGGCCTGCAAATTTCTTATTCGAGTCCGAGTGGTCTTCGCCAAGTCTTCAGAACTGACCAGTGCCTCGCTGCGCAAGCCGGGGAACATCAAGCTCATCAGATCGGCGCAAGCCGCCTCGATCGCCAGACGCGACGGCAGAGTGGCGGCGGCGTCGAGATAATTTATGCCGCCGGTTTCGCTGTACGTCTGAAGCAGGTCATCAACTGCGTCCCGCGTCCTCGTGTGCATTCCGCAAAATATGAGACCGGTTGACGCTCAACGAAAGGGAAAGTATGCGCGTCAGGGAACCCGTTGAAACAGCTTGCCACCTTGGGCGTCTGGTCACCGGTCTAAAAGCCGGTGCTAATGAAAGGCGGTCATGCCCCGCGGGCCTGGAGCCATTGCACGGCGAAGCGGGCGACTTCGCGCGAGTTTTTTAGGTCGAGCTTGTCTTTGATATGCGCGCGGTGTGTTTCTACCGTTTTGGGGCTGAGATGTAATAGCTTGGCGATCTGACGCACGTCGTGGCCTTTTCCGATCAACTCGAGGATTTCCAGTTCGCGGTCGCTCAGTCGTTCCACGGCGTCCACTTCGCCTTCGGCCTGGCGATGCGCGAATTTCGTAATCACCTGCGCGGCCATGGCCGGGCTGAGATAAGGACGTCCGTTAAAAACTTCGCGGATCGCCTGGATCACGTTGGCCATCGCTTCATGTTTCATGACGTAGCCGTCCGCGCCGGCTCTTCGTGCATCGAGAGCACCAGAATCGGCAGCTTCGGAAATTCCGCGCGGATGTTCTTAATAAGTTCAATGCCGTTGGCGCCGGGCAAGCTGAGATCGACAATTACAAGATCGGGATGCAGTTTGCGGACGCCATCCATCGCCTCTGCGGCATTACCGGCTTCCCCGCAGACGGCGAAGGTCCCATCGGAATGAATCATCTCCTGGAGGCCCTTGCGAAACAGGGGATGATCATCCACAATCACAATGCGCTTCGCGTCTGGGGGTTCAGATTGCGGAGTCTTGTCGGTCGAGCGCAAGACTGTTCGTCTAGCTGGGGCTCGCTTGGGTGAGGGGGTGTCCATGTTGAGCATCGATGTTCCCTTGATTGTCTTTTCAAGGGTTCGCTGCTCGCTGGCGCGTCAGATGCCGAAAATTTAGAGTGGCACCGGCTGGCGCTCTTCCGGATTTCGCACCTAGTTCCTGTCGCCGACCATTTTCTCGTGATTTGTCTGATCCCGCCGCGTGGTTCGGTACATAACAGGACACACGTGTGCCGCCGCCTTTTGACGAATCAATCTCCAAACGGCCGTCCATCAATTGAGCGCGGTAATTCATGATGTGAAAACCGAGGCCGCGCCTCGATTCGGCGCCATTTAAAAATCCGACACCATCATCGGTTACACGCAAAACCAAGCCTCCTGGTCCTGGCTCCAGTCGGATGACAATTTCCCGCGCCTGAGCATGCTTGTTGGCGTTGATGACCGCCTCGCGGGCGATGCGATAGAGCTGCGCCGCAGCCGCGTCATCCTCGATATGAAATGACGGTCTGACTTCCAGCCGGCAGGGTGTCCTCCAGACTTCCCGGTCAACCAAATCTTGCAATGCACCGATTAGTTTCGCCGCGTCGACGTCGCTCTGATGCAAAGCACGCGAAAGATTGCGCATATCGGTCGCGGCATCGTTTACCAGCTGGGCGATTTTGTCGATGTCAGCTGCGTCGATGACACGATGGTTCTTCAGACGCAACGCGATCGAGCGTGCCATGAATGCGACCCCGGTGAGGTGCTGGCAAATTCCGTCATGTAGTTCCTGGCCCAGCCGCTGTTGCTCGCGGTCGCTGATGGCGAGAATTTCTCCTTCAAGTCCCTTGCGCCGCTCGATCTCATTTTTCA
>QHOJ01000100.1 GCA_003218735.1 Verrucomicrobiota bacterium | reverse complement strand
AAGAAAAGCCTCGAAGCGCAATTGGCGGGGAGCGTGGCCGGAGTCGAGGTGCTCAAGCAAAAAGCACGAAAAGTCGAAATGGATCGAAAGAAACTCGAGCTCGACGTCGGCACCCGAACCGAAAGTATCTCGCGTCTTAAAACCCAACAGTATCAAACACGCAAGAACGACGAGTTTCAGGCAATCGGGCATGAGATTGAGCGTTATGAAAACGAAATTCGCAAGATCGAGGACGAAGAACTTGAACTGATGATGGAGGCCGACAAGCTGAAAGCCGATCTCGGCGTCGAGGAAAAAAAAGCCGCAGCGGTCAAGGAATCAGTCGCGCGCCAGACAGCGGATCTCGAAGTTAAATCAAAAATTTTGGAGTCGCGTCTGGAAGAGCTGACGAAAGAACGCGCGGAGATCGGCGGCAAAATCGACGAAGATTTGCTGGGCCGTTTCGAACGTCTTTTCAAAAGTAAAGGGGACGCGGTGGTTGTCCCGCTGGAACACGAGGTTTGCACCGGCTGTCACATGAAAGTGACCACGCAAACCGCGCATCGTGCGAAAGCCGGGAAGGAAATCGTTAGCTGCGAGAATTGCGGACGCATTTTGTATGACGCCGCATAAGAGTGACAATCACACATTGAAGCGAAAGAGAATTACGTCGCCGTCGCGCACGACGTAATCTTTACCTTCCGTTCGCAGCCTGCCAGCTTCGCGCGCTTTGGCGAAGGAACCGAGCGAGACGAGATCCTCGTAATGAATCGTTTCCGCGGCAATGAAGCCACGCTCGAAATCTGAATGGATCGCGCCAGCAGCGGCAGCTGCTTTCTCGCCGGCGTGAATCGTCCAGGCGCGGGTTTCTTTTTCGCCGGTCGTTAGAAACGTATGCAGGCCGAGCAGGTGATAGACCGACCGAATGAGCTGGTTGACACCGCTATCTTGGACGCCCAGACCACGCAAATATTCCATCGCCTCATTTTCGCTAAGATCGACGAGTTCACTTTCAATCTGCGCGCTGATGACAACCGCCTCGGTTGCGAAATGATGTTGGGCGTAACTCTGGACCGCAGCAATATGCGTGGCTGCGATGTCGTAACCGGGGTCGATAACCCCGGCTCGGGTCGGACCTTTCGAAACACGGTCAGCGCCCGCGGGTACAGAGGCTACCGCGAGGTCAGGCTCAGACACATTGCAGGCGAAAATTGTCGGCTTCGATGTGAGGAGAAAAAAACCGCCAGCAATTTCTCTTTCTTCCGGAGTCAATTCAGCTGTGATAGCGGGTTTGCTCGCGTCGAGATGCAACAAAAGTTTTTCGACGACCGCGTCCTCGGTTTTCGCGGTTTTCGACCCAGCACGGACCTCCTTTTGCAAACGATCTTTGCGTTTTTGAAGCGACGCGAGATCGGCCAGAATTAGCTCGGTGTTGATCACTTCGATGTCGCGAATGGGATCAATCGTTGCGCTGACGTGATGAACATCCGGATTCTCAAAACAGCGGACAACCTGCACGATCGCGTCCACCTCTCGAATGTGATGCAAGAACTGATTGCCGAGGCCTTCACCTGCGCTCGCACCTTTCACGAGGCCAGCAATATCGACGAACTCGATCGCCGTCGGCACGATCTTCGCCGAGTGCGATATCTCGGCGAGTTTTGTCAGGCGTGGATCAGGCACGGTGACGATGCCCACGTTTGGGTCAATTGTGCAAAAGGGATAATTCTCAGCCGACGCCTTGTGGGTACGGGTAACAGCGTTAAAAAGCGTTGATTTACCGACATTCGGCAAGCCCACGATACCGGCACGTAACATAAGGATTTATAGTGGCGGTCTATGGCCGCCGAAAATTTTGCAGAATGCGACGCTTACAGAGCACCGCTACAATTAATATCGGGCCGGCGGGATTTGAACCCGCGACCTCTTGAACCCCATTCAAGCGCACTACCAAGCTGTGCTACGGCCCGATTTGTGGCAAACTATTCACCAACCTCGGTCAAATCGCCACCGATGAGGGCAACTCCCAAAATGTTATATCCCTACGGCTGCGGATTGGCACTTTTCTGCGTGATTTGGTTTACGATCGGCGCGTTCGCCATAAATCTTAGAGAGCAAACCACGATAACCGGGCAATTGCCTGCGACTGAAAAGAATCACGCAGTCCGGCTCAACCATGATGCATTCGGCTACGCCGGAGAGCTTATTAAGCAGGGGCACGTTGTTACGGACGGCCAAGGTGCATGGAGTCAGCACCAACCTTCAGCCGCGGAAGAGAACGAATTCATTCGTCTGCATGGATTTGGCGAATATGCAAAATGGCACCTCGGAATCGACGACACGCACGGCGAACAGACCAAAGCACGATACAAATTTCCATATGGCGATTTCAAAAATGTCCATCGTGCTGCTCTACTCGCTGTAGAAAGCAGAGCCGCCCAATACAAGCATTACGACATCGAAAATGCCGCGCTCGAACTGCGTGAGATGATCAGTGCGAGCAATAGAGACCGATAAAACTTTGATCGAGATAAACCGCGCGGTCGGCGACTCATCTCGAGCTCCAGGCAGTCAAAAAAGCGTCGATCAATTCCGGCAGCTCGCCGCTGTATCCGCCTTCGAGAACCGCGGCGCTGGGAACGCCGATCTTACGCAGCCAATCGCCGAACTTCGCGAAGTCTTCCTGTTCCAGTGTCATTTGCACGAGTGGATCGCCAGAGTAAGCATCGAAGCCGGCCGAAACGAGAATCAGATCAGGCTTGAATGCGATCAATTTTTCCAGCGCGTGTTCCGCAACATGGACATGTTCCGCTCGAGGCGTTAAAGGAGTCACCGGATAATTGTTAATATTCGAAAACGATTTCGCGCCCGTTCCAGGATAAGCGGGAAATTGGTGAATGGACGCAAATCTAATTCGTGAATTATTTGCGACTATCGCTTCCGTGCCATTGCCGTGGTGTGCGTCAAAATCCCAAATCGAGATGCGTTTTGCACCGTTTCCCAACGCGTCTAAAGCGGCAATGGCGATATTGCCAAAATAACAAAAGCCCATGGCGCGGTCCCGCGTCGCGTGATGCCCTGGCGGACGCATCAAACTGAAAGCGCGCTCTCCGCGCATTCCCGCCCGCGCAGCATCAATCGCAGCGCCCGCGGAACGCACCGCATGCTGATAAATGTTCCGATGCGCGGGCGTATCGGCATCGAAGTCACGGACGGCATCTCTTATCCTAGCCAGGTGTTCAGCGGAATGTGCACGCAATAATGCGATTTCATCGGCAGCCATCGGCTCGCGCCATTCCCACTCTGAATGCCGATTTTTCAATATCGCGACCGAGCTTGTGATTCGTTCTGGCCGTTCCGGATGTCCTGGGCTGGAATATTCCACGCAACGCAGATCGTGAAAAATGATCATCGAGGTTGCAAGATGCCCGTCGGACGCATGTTCGACTACACAATTGCTAAACGGCCAGGAAATTGTCGTCCCGATGCCTGCCTATGACGTTCCTTACGCGATAGAGCGAACCAGTGCTAACGCCCCAAACGGAAACGCAGGGCAGTTGCGAGACGAGCGAAGCCGTAGCGCACGCTTCCGTGGAAATTGATCGCCTATTGCGAAACGCTCGCGCTGATACCAGAGAACCAGCAGCCCGCAGATCGCTTATCTCAGAACGTAGTGTCCGTGGATCCAGACTCTTTGACCGCCCCGCCATGCCCAATGTCCAGGCCTCCAGACGTAATACGTCCGGCCCACGTAATAACCAGCGCCGCGATTATAATACGGCCGATCGCCAACCTCGACGGTAACAGAGCCTGGGTAGGCTGCATACCCTGGACCGTAGGCAGGGCCATAGGGGCCATAACCTCCGTAATATGGTCCGTACCCGGGATAAGCAGTATAAGTCCCTTCACATCCCGCTGCACCGAGGGCGACAGCAATCAGAAACAACAAGGATGTCGACCATTTCAATCTCGTTTTTGTTCTACTTTCTGCTGTTTTCGTCTCCACATGCTCAACGATGTTCATTTTCATAATATTTCATAACGATATACGGATCAGATGCCGCTTTCACGTGCCTGAGTTCAGAAACTTTGCGAGGGCTGGAAGGGCGCGGTCTAAACGGTTAGACAACGCCTTGGTCGAGCATGGCATCTGCAACTTTGACAAAACCGGCGATGTTCGCGCCGACGACCAGATTACCCGGTTGCCCGTACTCAGTGGCAGTTTCCCACGCATTTTTGTGGATCGTGAACATGATGTGACGCAAACGCGAATCGACTTCTTCGCGCGGCCAGGGCAAACGCATAGAGTTTTGGCTCATCTCCAATCCGGAAGTGGCTACGCCGCCTGCATTCGCGGCTTTGCCGGGGCCGAAAAGGATTTTTCTTTCAAGGAAAAGATCGACGCCCGCTGGGACAGTCGGCATGTTGGCTGCCTCGGAAACCAGATAGCAACCGTTCTCGACCAACTTCCTGGCGTCTTCGCCGGTGATCTCGTTTTGCGTGGCGC
>QHOJ01000099.1 GCA_003218735.1 Verrucomicrobiota bacterium | reverse complement strand
ATCCCGCGCCTGAGAGCGCCACAATCGGGTGTTCGATACCGCTCCTCCACCACTAATCAACGAATCCCCTCAAAAACTGGGAGTCTGATCACCGAAGGTTTAATCTGTGCTATTGGCCGTTTAAACCGAGCGTCGCAGCTTCGGAAGCGATTTGCGAAATTGCGTGGGAGAACGACCGACGATTCGCTTAAAAGCGCGATTGAAATTCGTCATGGATTGAAATCCGCATGCGAAGGCAGCTTCGCTAATTCGCGAATTGGGATTGAGCAAAAGCGTCTTCGATTTCTCCACGCGAACTCTCGAGAGGTAGTCGATAAAATTTATCCCAGTCGCTCGCTTGAACATCTTGCAAAAGTAATGCCTGCTAATATTAGCCGCGTGGGCTACCCGTCCGAGCGACAGCGGCTCCGCCTGATGCTTCTCGATGAATTGCCGCGCTCGCGCGATGTTCGCGGACTCGTCCTTTTCGCGCCGTACAACCAGTTGATTCGACAAGATCGAAAGGTGTTGCGCAAAAATACTCAGCAGCCGTAACATCGCGCGATACCGGTCGGGCGATAAAACGCACGTCCGAAAATAAGCTCGCTCAAGTTGCTTCCAATCCGTCTTGTAACCCCACGCGCGGAGTTGCCGGGTAATGGTCGCGAAGTGTTTCTTAGTCGGGTTCTTGAGCATCACTTCGCCTGTCTCGAGAAAACCAAGAATGTGGTCCCCTACGTACACCGGCACTGCACTTTCGGAGAGTCCCGCAAACCAGGTAACGGTGCGCGTTGTCGAGTCCTGTTCTCGAGATGCGTCGGTCTGGGCCCTTAAGCACGCGGCGCGAGCCTTGTTGAAACGAGCCAGAATTGACGCCAATGAATCGTGATCTGTTTTTCCATGGTGTGCCGGCGACCAGGAATCGTGTCCTCGGATATTAAGCGGCAAACCCATGGCTTCGCTGAAAGCCCGTTCGTAATCTCTGAAAATCCGCGAGCGCGAAAGGTGCCGCATGACTTCCTGATCAGAGGATCGGGATGCGCTTCGTTTGCTCATTACGCCTTTCGAAGCGGTACGTCTAACCGCGTGTCGCATCACCGCGCGCATACTAAACCGCGAACCCCAGCGGCAGTTGTCCTGTTCGAAGCTCTTGCGCGATGTATCCATTGCCGAACATCTGCTGCTTAACATCGCGAGTCTGATTTGCGGGTGAAGTGCGAATCTGCCGGAAAAGCGCAGCTCGACATTTAGAGCCTTTATGTCGCTTGAAATAAATCGCGCTGCTTTGTTTGGCTGTTGGCTGCATTTTTCGCTACGGGAACTTTTATACAGACTCCGCTCATTTTCCCGGTTCGGTATGGGCTCGCTTGCAGTCAATCTAAGCGGGGCCACGATCATTGTCGCCGGGGAAAATGACTAGAAAAATTATCTTCGATCTGCCACGCGATTTACTTCAGTACGCCAAACATGAAGCGGTCGAAAGAAACATGACATGGCAAGCGTGCGGCTTTTACCGACTGACACGTGAACAAAGGGGATTCGTTGAGACCGCGAATGGCGCGCTTGCATTAGCAGCGGTTTCCGTAAACGTACCGTGCGCGTCATGGCAGACAGATCTCTGGAACCGAATCAAAAGCCGGGCCTTACCCGTCGAACATTTCTTGGCACGACTCTGGCGGGCGGAGCCGCGCTTTTCGCAGGAGGATCCGATGTTATCTTTGGAGCCGCTTCGTCAGCGGCACCGACTATGGCCACGAATCCTACTTTGCAATTGGGCGGCGATCTCACGGTCAATCGGCTCGGTTTTGGGGCGATGCGCATCACCGGCGAAGGGATTTGGGGTTGGCCACCTGATCGGCAGAACGCGATCAAAGTTCTGAGACGCGCGGTCGAGCTCGGTGTGAACTTAATCGACACCGCCGATGCGTACGGGCCGGAAACAAGCGAGCTGCTCATAGCAGAGGCGCTCCATCCTTATCCGAAAGGGCTTGTTATCGCCACGAAGGGCGGTCTAACCCGACCAGGACGGAGTCAATGGGTGCCCGACGGTCGACCTGAACATCTCAAACAGGCTGTCGAGATGAGTCTAAAGCGGTTACGCCTCGAGCGGATCGATTTGTATCAACTGCACACGATCGATCCGAAAGTGCCGATGGAGGCATCGCTCGGCGCGCTCAAGCAAATGCAGGATGCCGGGAAGATTCGGCACGTGGGATTATCGAACGTAAACCCAACGGAAATCGTGCGGGCGCGCAAGATTCTCCCCATCGTGAGTGTTCAAAACGAGTACAACATTGAGGACCGCAAATCGGAAAAAGCTCTAGCCTATTGCGAAAGGGAGGGCCTCGGGTTTATGCCGTGGTTTCCAATCGGCGGAGGCAGAGGTTTGAAACCTGAGAATGCGCTGGAGAGGGCGGCCCGGGATCATGACGTAAGCGTTGTGCAAGTCGCGCTTGCCTGGCTTCTTGAGCGATCGCCCGTGATGCTGCCGATTCCTGGCACGTCATCTGTCGTGCACCTGGAAGAAAACGTCGCGGCCGCGAAGCTCAAATTAACTCCGGCGGAGTGGAAGGCCATTGACGCTTTGGCGGGCCATGGTTGAAGGAGGACAGAAGTCAGAGGTCAGCTGCTCGAACCTCCGCACAGCTATCCATCGTAAGCGGCTTACGATAAAAGGTAGGAGAGAATAAAAGCGGCTCCCCAAAAAGGAGGTTAGATGGGAGTGGCGCAAAAAGTATCGGGCCTGGGAAGCCAACCGGACAGTCTTTGTTTATCCGGAAAATTGGGCTTCGCGAATTTCTGGCCGGCCCAAACACAGGGCGCGAGCTGATTGCGATGGTGAATTTTCCTTTGCCTCGGTTCATCGACCGCAACTACCGCGACGACCAACATCCGGCTACTCCCAGCGAGCAGCCTGACTCCCGAGAGGTTTACGAAAAGAGTTCGCGATCCTTGATTTTCCTGGCGTTCGTATAATCCTCCGCCCACCAGGCTTTTTCACCGGCCTTTCGCGGCGGCTTGGCGAGCTGGAGTTTTTTTTTGGACGGCGATGCGGCGGTCTCGAATCAGTAGTAGGTTCTCGCCATTGGAGGTATCCGCCGCCGACGAGAAATTGAACGAGCCCATATAGACCCGCGCGGTGGGCTTCTCGAAGTCGATGACGACAAATTTATGGTGCAGGCGCAAACCGCCACCCCCCGTGGGCTCCGCTTTGAAGGGCTGCGGGAGGTTGGCCTCCAGCGCCTCGGGACGGACGATCCTGACCTTGCCATTCGGCTTTTGCAAGTCGAGTCCGGCGACCGGCCGATCCGAAATGCCGTAGGAGAAGATGTCGTCGTCCTTTTGGTGTTTGATGAACGCGCTGCGAATGGCGCCTTTTGTTTGGTAGAGGAACGTGAGGGAGTAGAAGAGACTGGAGGTGGTGTTCCTACTGATGTCATCGGCTATAGTGGTCAGCACCGCATTCTTCTTCGCCCGAGGAGAGAAGCCGATCTCAGCGTCGATGCTGGTTAGGCCCAGGTCGTTCCACGCTGCGGAGCCGGTCTTTCCGAAGGCAGCTGCCGTATCGCTTGCCCAATAATCGTCGAAGGCGGCGAGAAAGATTTTCACCGCGCTCTTGCCCCGAAGAATGATGGCGTTGTTGTTCTGCACAAAGATGCCGCGCCAGGAGAAGTTCGTAGAGCCACAGACGGCTGCCTGCATCTTCCCGTCGACCACGATAGTCTTGTTGTGCTGGAGCTGGCCCAGGTGCTGCCGCTTCACGTTGGCCGCGCCGGCGGAAGCGGCGAGGCGCTTCGCGGCATTGGTCTCCGAGGACGTCGCCTTCCCGTGGCTGCCTTCGTCGTCGATGATGACTTTCAGCCGGTTGCCGAGTTTTTGGAGTCGCGACACGATCTCCGGTTCGTTCAAGTCGTAGGCGACCACGCGTACCGCGGCGGTCTGGTCGGCGATTGCCTGGTCGAGCACCTCGAGGAGGGCGCTGCGTGCCTCGAAACCCATCCACGCGAGCGCTTCGTCCGCCTTGGGATGCGTGGGCGTGAAGTCCAATCCCTTATCCGCGTTTAGCGGCAACAAGGTCTTGATGGCATCCTTCCCGTAGCGATCCACGAACGCCTGCGATGACACAAAGCCACGGGTAAAGGCGACATTAAGCACTCCGGGGTAAGTCTCACGCCGCAGCTCTATCGCGGCTTGTTGCGATTCGCCATAGCTCAGCTCATCGGCCTCGTTCATAAAGACAGGAGTAACTTGATAAACGAATTCGCCAGCAAGCTCTGCATTGCGCGGGAAATGCACCCACCGGAATTTCTGGATGGGCGAGAGTCTGGTGGAAAGCTTGTTGGGATTGACTTCCCCAGCAGCGCCGGAGAACGCCAAACGGTTTTTCAAGCTGAAGAACTTGTCGCCGCCCGGCTCCTTGTATTCGATGGCAAAGCCAACGAAATCGTTCGGCGGGATGCCGGTTTTCCAATTCATGGCGACGAGCGTCATGCCGTCGCCGCGGTGAAGTTTCAGTGAAAAGAGGGCCGCTGTATTTGTGCCGCTCACTTGGAATTCTGCGCTCATAACGCCGAAAAGCCTGTCTTAAAACAATGAACACAGTCAATCAATGTTTTCGCGAAAGCCTCGGCATATCCGTCGCAGCCATTCCCAAAAATCGCGTGCGACCTAAGAAAGTAGTGCTCGCTAGAAGTGCGCGGACGTAGTTGATTCGGATCTGGATGCGAAAGAAAAATTCAGATGGTTCCCGGCATGCCCGAGTGTTGGTCCTGGTGGACGAATCGAACATCGGCAGTTCCGTGCGCACCGCGGGGCGTGGTCTCGATTGGTTAAAGCTTCGCGAATTTTTGGCTGGCCCGAGCACGGGACGCGACTTGATCGAGATGGTGGTCTATGCCGGACTACCGCCCGCAACCCCGACCTGGCAGGAGGAGCGAGACAAGAAGAACAAGTTCATGCATTGGCTGCGTTCCAATGGATTCATGGTCGTGACCAAAGATGGGTCGCCCGCCGAAGAAGGCCATTACAAGGCGAACGTTGACGTAATGATGGCGATCGACGCGCTTGAGCTTTCTGTCGAGATGCGCCCCGATGTTGTTATTCTTGTGACGGGCGATGCCGATTTCGCTTATCTTGCCATCAAGTTGCGGCGACGCGGGATCCGCGTGGAAGTGGCGTCGGTCGCGGCAAATCTCGGGAACCTACTCAAATCAGCGGCGAATGAGGTGATCGATCTGGCCCCGTTGTTCAGGGCGTTTGATCTGATGAAAGTTCAGGAGTCGCCGGAGCCCATATCGCCGCGACCGCAGCAACGCAGGCAACGAGAGCGGTTTCGCTCGCCAACACCGCGAAACCTGTAGCGCGGTTTTTGGTCGCGCAGAATCGAACAACGAAAATACAGCAATGATCGGCACGATCTCGTCAAATTCGTTTCGGTCGCAAATCCAGCAACGTGATGTTCTTTGGAGTCTAGTCCCCTTCAGACGACGGTCAGCGGGCCGTCAAAGATTGTGAGGCTGATGACTTCAGTGCGCGCGACGTGCGGACCGTGACGGACGCCCTTGGGCGCAAAGAACAACGCGCCGGTGGTGTAGGTCACGCCTGATTCATCCCATTCGCCGGCCAGAACATAAGCCCACTCGTTCGCGTTCGGATGCGCGTGCGCGGGGATTGTGTGTCTTGGTTCAAATTTGCGCAGCACCACCGCCCCGCCGGTGCTCTCATTCCTGTGCAAAACCATCAGCTCAACCCCTTTATACGGACCCGGCTGCCAGACTTCGTCTTTGCTCAACGCGACGTAGGGAAACATGATTTCACCGAAGCGGATCGAGCCCGATTTGCAAGCGGTTAGAGCGCAGGCGACACGCCTGCCTCGACACTACTATTTAATTTTCGCCAGGATCTTTTCCATCTCTTCCCGGCGGAAGGCGCGCAGAGTCTGGCTCTTGACGTTGCCCATTGAACCGATTTTAAGCATGAACGCGCTCATGGTCGCGTCATCGGGTGCTTCGAAGAGCACGACTACGTCGTACGCCCCCATCGTCCAGAACTCCTCGGTGATCTTCATGCCCATTTTCTCGGCCTCGGCAATCGCCGCCTCGCCGCGTTTGACGGTGTCCTTGACGTTGCGGATGCCCTGGTCGGTAAACTGAATAAGACTGATATACATAGCCATAGTGTTCGCTCCTTTGTTGCGGTTCTAAGTGAAAGATTATTCGATGGTTTGCTCGTGCGCAAAAACAACGTGCCCGCGGTTCGTCTCTCCATTTCGCACGACGCAAATCTAGACTCAGTCTTTCGCCAGTCCCATTACAGGTTTTCGCGATCTACTGCCTTTGCCACAACGTCTGGATCAGTTTTGCGATCTTTCACACGCTGCAGTCGGAACCTTCAAAAGTTAATAGTTGATAGGTGAGTGTTGAGCGATGTAATGCCTCACCGATGACAGCGAACAATTCTAACAGCCCTCCACACGTAATCGTCCGCGGCGGTGCCGCGGGGTTTTCCCAAGAAATTGAGATCGGTCCGCACCGTCTCAAAGGGGACGAACCGGCCGCTTTCGGGGGAAACGACACCGGGCCGTCGCCGTACGATTTTCTCCTGGCAGCGCTCGGCACCTGCACGTCGATGACGGTCTCATTTTATGCGCGACGAAAAGGCTGGCCACTCGAAGACGTGACGGTTTCGCTGCATCACTCGAAAATTCATGCGAGCGATTGTGCCGAGTGCGAAACCAAGGTGGGAAGGATCGACCGGATCGAGCGCGAGATTCAACTCACTGGCGCGCTGACCAACGAACAGCGCGCGAAGTTAATGGAGATCGCGGATCGTTGCCCGGTCCATCAAACGCTTACTTCGGAAATCAACATCAGGACTCGCGCGGTCTAACGTCGTTTCCGATTTTAAAAGAGACATAGATGGGACCCCTAACAAATCGGAAAATAGAAAGGCTAAACTACGAGTGGAACCGGGCGAAGCTCTTGGCACGGCCGCGCAGATCGCCGTCGCGCTTGCTGGATTTGCAGGCGTGGTGGTCGTTTTCCGGCGTGAATCGGTACACGAGTGGTCGCCGATCGACAAATTCCGGCT